>JBDKLN010000061.1:0-17741 GCA_039806045.1 Pseudomonadota bacterium | reverse complement strand
GCAAGTGATCACTGATCGGGTCGAGAAGCAGCACGGACCGCCGAAGCACTGATTGGCTACCCAACGATAGCGAGAAACCCATGAAAGAAGGCATCCACCCGGATTACCGCGAGATCGTCGTGCACGACCTGTCCTGCGATTTCAAATTCATCACCCGCTCGACGGTCCAGACCCGCGAGACCATCAACTTCGAAGGCAAGGACTACCCGTTGCTGAAAGTTGAAGTGTCGTCGGAATCGCACCCGTTCTTCACTGGCAAGCACAAGATCGTCGATACCGCCGGTCGCGTCGACAAGTTCCGCCAGAAGTTCGGCAAGGTCGGTTCGAAGACCCAGGCAGCGGGCTGATCAGCACCCCTGCCCCAAAAGCAAATGCCGCCTTGTGCGGCATTTGCTTTTTTATGCGGCACAATACCGCCCTGGCAATCCCGCCAACTGCCGCCAACACCGACCCCGTCCCGGATGAAACCCGTACGTCTCCCCGCCGCCGCCACGATCGCCTTGCCGCGCTGGTGGCTGGTTGCGATGTGCATGCTGTACATCCTCCCTGGCATCATGCGCCGCGATCCGTGGAAGGTCGACGATGCCGCCGGCTTCGGCATCATGTGGACGATGGCGCACGGCACGATCGCCGACTGGCTGGCGCCCAATATCGCCGGGCTGCCCATGCCGGGCGAAGCGCCGCTCGCATTCTGGACCGGCGCCGTCCTCATCAAGCTGTTCGGCTGGCTCGCTGGTGACGCGCTCGCGGCCCGCATCTCCGTCATCGTGTTCTTCGCCGTCGGCGCGCTCAGCGTCTGGCGCACGGCTTATGTGCTTGGCCGCCGTGCCGAGGCGCAGCCATTGAAGCTCGCCTTCGGCGGCCAGCCCGCCGCGCTCGATTACGGCCGCACGCTGGCCGACGGCGCCTTGCTGATCTTCGTCGCCTGCCTCGGCCTGCTGCTGCGCAGCCACGAGACGGCCGCACCGGCCCTGTTCGTCGCGCTGGTCGCCGCCACCTTCTACGGTGCCGCCTGCGTGTTCGACCAACCCAAAACCCGTGCCGGTGCCGGCCTCGGCCTGGCGCTGGGTGCGCTGGTACTGTCGCATGGCTGGACAGCGCCGCTGGCACTCCTGATCGCCATCGTCATGCTGGCGGCCCTGCACTACCGGCACGCGCTGCGCCCGGTGCTGCTGATCGCGCTGCCGCTGTCGCTGCTGCTGCCGGCGCTATGGCTGATCGCGCGCCAACAAGTCGTGCCGGAAGGACTGGCCGCGACCTGGCTGGGCAGCGACCTGAAAGAGCTGGGCCTGCCGACTACGACATCGCTGGCCAACCTGCCGAAGGTGCTGGTCTGGTATGCGTGGCCGGCGTGGCCGATCGCAGCCTGGGCCATCTATGCATGGCGCCGGCAGGTGTCGCTGCATGTGCTGCTGCCGGCATCCGGCATCGTGATGCTGCTGGCGCTGGCGTTGTTCTCGCCCAACCTGCGCGACTATGAGCTGCTGGCGCTGCTGCCGCCGCTGGCCATCCTCGCGACCTTCGGCCTGCCGACGCTGAAGCGCGGCGCGATCAATGCGATCGACTGGTTCTCGGTGATGACGCTGACAGCGCTCGGCGTTTTCCTGTGGCTGGGCTGGATTGCCAAGCAGACTGGCTGGCCGGCACAACTGGCGAAGCATGCATTCAAGCTCGCGCCCGGCTTCCAGCCCGAGTTCAACCTGCTGGCACTGCTGGTGGCGCTCGCAGCGACCGTCGGCTGGGTCCTGCTGCTGCAGTGGCGTCTGGGACGCCGTCCGCCGGTGCTGTGGCGCGCGGTCGTGCTGTCGACCGGCGGCCTGGTGCTGTGCTGGGTCCTGCTGATGACGCTGTGGCTGCCGTGGCTGAACTACAGCCAGAGCTATGCGACCGTGGCGGCCAGCATCGAATCCAACCTGCCCGAAGACTATCGCTGCGTGAATGCCGATGGCCTCGGCCCGGCACAGCGCGCCTCGTTCGCCTACCTCGGCAATGTGCGTTTTGCCGCACCCGGCGGACGCGACTGCGAATTCCTGCTGGTGCAGGATGATGGCCTGCGCCGTCGCGGCGCCGAGATGAAAAAGGTCGAAGGCGACCTGACCTTGCTGTGGCAAGGCCGCCGTGCCGCCGACCGCCATGAATTCTTCCGACTGTTCCGGCGCCGGCTGCCATGACTGATACCGGACACGCCAGCGCACCGGCGTCGTTCACCCGTCGCGTCACCACGCTGGCCTGGCCCATCCTCGTGGGCCAGCTCGCCGTGATCGCGAATGGCGTGATCGACACCATGATGACGGCCCGCTACTCGGCGACCGACCTCGCGGCGCTGGGCCTCGGCGCCTCCATCTACGTGAGTTTTTTCGTCGGCCTGTCCGGCGTGATGCAAGCCCTGTCGCCCGTGATCGGCCAGCTGTATGGTGCGAAGAAGCATGCGGCGATCGGCGACGAAGTTCGGCAAGGTGTGTGGCTGGCATTTTTCCTGTCCGCGATCGGCTGCCTGCTGCTGCTCTTCCCGCAGGTCTTGCTCGCTATCGCGAAGGCGCCGCCGGCGCTCGAAGACCGCGTGCGCGAATACCTGCGCCTGCTGGCGCCGGCCTTGCCGGCCACGCTGGGCTTTCGCATCTATGCATCGCTGAACACCGCGACATCACGGCCGCGCATGGTGATGCTGATCCAGGTCACCTGCCTGCTGGCCAAGATCCCGCTGAATGCGCTGTTCATCTTCGGCGCAGCCGGCACCCTCGGCATCCCCGCGCTCGGCACGCCGGGCTGCGCGATCGCCACCATCATCACCGCCTGGCTTGCGGTCGCCATCGCCTGGGTCATCGTCCGTCGCGGCGCGCATTACCGGCAATTCAGCTTGTTCGGGCACGGGCTTGGCCGTCCGGTGTGGCGCGCGCAGGCAGAGCTGCTGAAGCTGGGCGTGCCGATGGGCTTGTCCTACCTGATCGAAGTGACGGCCTTCACCTTCATGGCCCTGTTCATTGCGCGCCTCGGCAACGAAACCCTGGCCGCGCATCAGATCACGGCCAACTTCGGCACGGTGCTGTACATGCTGCCGCTGTCGATCGCGAATGCGACCGGCACGCTGGTCGCGCAAGAGATTGGTGCAGGCCGGCTGGCGGCGGCACGGCAGGCAGGCACGGCGGGGGTGCGGCTTGGCGCCTTGCTGGCGGTCGCGCTTGGCGTGCTGGTGTGGCTATCTCGCGAGACCATCATCGGTGCCTACACGCCGGATGCCAAAGTCGCGGCGGCCGCCATGCCACTGTTTTTCTTCATCGCTTTCTATCAATTGTTCGATTCCTGGCAGGTCGGCACCGCCTATGTGCTGCGCGCCTACAAGGTCGCGACCGTGCCCACGATCATGTATGCCGTTGCGCTGTGGGGCATGGGACTGGGCGGTGGTTACCTGATGGGCTTCGACGTGCTCGGCGGCACGCCTTCGATGTTGCAGGGCGCGGCCGGCTTCTGGCTAGGCAACAGCCTGAGCCTCGCTATCGTCGCGATGGCGCTGTCCTGGTATCTGCGGCATCTACAGCAGGTCCGGGAATCAGAAGACCGTGCCCTGCGCGGCCAGGGCTGACGCGGCACGACTGCGACTGCGACAGCGCGCCGCGCTTATTCGGGATTCGGGTCCGGCACCGGCTCTTGCGGCGGAATAGGTTGCGGCACGTCTTCCTCGAAAGGCTCGTCGTCCGGTAAAGGGGTGGGGGCGCGGTGCATCGACATCAGGTCCTCCGGCTGCAAGGGTGGCAGGCAAACGCCACCATAGCATGCAAGCGGCACCCGTCAAGTCCGCCGGCGCGGCTCTCCGCGACGGAACGAACGCCGCTCGGTCGGATGCGAAAACGCACGGAATTCCATATTGACCACGCCTATCGCGCCCGGCGGCCCGAGCACGAAATCAAAGCCGCTCTTCACCGGGAACAGCACGTTGTCGAGCAAGACCACATCGGTGCGACAGGTGGGGTTCGGGTTGGACAGGTGCGATCGCATCTCCTGCCACACGCCGGGCGTCACCCAGCCTTCGAGGTACAACTGGTTCGGGTAAGTGGTATGGTCCGCGTCCAGATAAGCTTTTTGTCCCTCCTGCACGCTCAGGTAAGCCGGCGCGTCATCGGCAATCACGAGATTGACCCAGCCATCACCGAGCCCGTGGCTGATCTCGTCCGGATAGCCCGGATACTTCAATTCCAGCGTCCACTTGCACGCCAGATCGAGCCGCTTTTCCATCGAGCCATCGCCGGTCAGCGTCGAGCCGTCAAGCACGGTGAATTGCATGGTAGTCACACGGGCCTGCAGCGAAGGCTCCATGCGCCGGATCTCGTCGAGGTTCTCATGCAGGTTCCAGAACAACCATTTGCAACGCTCGCCTTCCGACATCTCGGACAGCTCCGCCACCGGACGGCCGCCACTGTTGGCCAGCATTTGCATCAGATCGCGCCGCTGGCGCTCCTGCAAGCTGACCTCGATCTCGGACGGCGATGATTGCGGGAACAGGGGATCCATGGGCGCTCCGGTAAACGCTGTAAGGCAGCCTCGCCAGCGATGGCAGACGGCAAGCTTCCGGATTGGAGTAGTGGATCGCGATTAAATTCCACGCGTCGCGCAGGCCAGCCTGTCGGGTTGCAAACTGCGGCAAGCAAGTTAATGAAGGCAAGACGCTGGATCCCGGCCTCGCCTTTAAAGGATCGGCGCTCAGCCGTGGGTGCGGGCGAACTCTTTCATGTAATCGACGAGCGCTTGCACGCCGTCGATCGTCATTGCGTTGTAGATCGACGCGCGCATGCCGCCGACCACGCGATGGCCTTTCAGCTGCACCAGCCCGTTCGCATCAGCCCCCTTCAGGAAGGCGTCGTTGAGCTTGTCGTCATTCAGGAAGAACGGGATATTCATCCGCGAACGACAATCGCGATCGACCGGGCTCACATAAAACCCGCTGGCATCGAGATAGTCGTACAGCAGCGATGCCTTGGCGATGTTGCGCGCCTCGATCACCTTCATGCCGCCCTGCTCGATCAGCCATTCGAACACCAGGCCGGCAATGTAGATGCCATAGGTCGGCGGCGTGTTCAGCATCGAGTCGGCAGCGGCCTGCTCCTTCCAGTGGAATACCGACGGCGTGATGGGCAACGCACGGTCGAGCAAGTCTTCGCGCACGATCACGAAGGTGACGCCGGCCGGCCCGATGTTCTTTTGCGCGCCGCCATAGATGACGCCGTATTGGCTGACGTCGATTTCGCGCGAGAGGATATGCGAGGACATGTCGGCCACCAGCGGTACATTGCCGACCTCGGGCACCCAGAAGTACTCGACGCCGCCGATGGTCTCATTGGTGCACACATGGACGTAAGCGGCATTCGGGTCAAGCTGCCAGGTCGATTGCGCGGGCACGTAGGTAAACTTGCGATCCTCGGCCGTTGCCACGACATTCGCGCGGCAGTATTTCTTCGCCTCGGCAATCGATTTCTTCGACCATTCACCCGTGTTCACGTAATCGGCCGAAGTCCTGGTGCCGAGCAGGTTCATCGGGATGATGGCATTCATCGCCAGCGCCCCGCCCTGCAGGAACAGCACCTTGTAATGGGACGGGATGCCCAGCAGTGAGCGGAAATCGGCCTCGGCCTTTTCAGCGATGCTGATGAATTCCTTGCCGCGATGGCTCATCTCCATCACCGACATGCCGCTGCCGTGCCAGTCGAGCATCTCTTCGGCGGCGCGACGGAGCACGGGCTCCGGCAAGGCGGCGGGACCAGCGCTGAAATTGAAGACTCGCATGGGATCGTTTCCGGGACGGCGGGTGGTGGCAAGAAGCCTGAGATTATATTTCAAGCGCCCTGATGCAGGCCTGGGCTCGTGCCCCGGTCCCCGGCCGCCGTATCGCTAGAGCTCGTCCTTCAACCTCGATGGCAAGCGCAGCCCGGGCTCTTTGTCGGCGATCACCCGCGGCAGCATGAACACGCACGGCAAGCCTGACAGACGTTCGCGCAAGCCCTTCAAATGATTCGCACCGACAATCGCGAAGTTCCAGCCGGGTCCGATCTCGCGCATCAGCTCGTCGGCCATGTGCTGGTCGCGCTGCGGCAGCGTCGTATCGAACAGCTGTGAAAACTGCTGTAACGCTTCGTGGTGCGCCTGTTTCAGCGGCTCGAAGCCGGCAAGCGCCTGCGCTGGCAGCAACGGTATCCAGCGCTTCAGGTAGGTGTCAACCGCGTGCCCGTCATCGACGGAAGGCGTCACCATGGCACCGGGCGCATGCGTTCTGACGTAATCGAGACAGTCTTGCAGGCACCTCTCCACGACGTGCTCCCTGCGCAAGAACTCTGCTTCGACCGGCGAATCTTTTTCCAGCAGCCGGCAACTGCCCTTCCGCACCTTGTATTGACGGATACGCTCGTCGCAAATCCACGCCTCCGCTCCCTCCATGAAAAATCGATCGCCGCGTGCGGGCCGGAACTCGCGCATCAGTCGCTTACTCAGCGCCCGGACTGACGCGTCGTAATGGTCCTCGCCGAACACGATCAGCAACCCCCGGGTATCGGCAGAATGGTAGGTGGCCGGGCTGATCCAGTAGTCGAGATCGGCCGCAAATTCGCTGACCAGCTTGTCCAGCGCAGCCCGCGAGGGCAAGGACGCGGCGGCGCAAGCACGCGGACCCAGATGGATGTCAGGCAGTCCGGCAAGCAGGTAGCGGCCAAGATCAAGCGCCGCATGCATCCCTTCGAACACACCATCGATCAGCTGACGAAATCCATAGGCTTCTAGCATTTGCTCGTGAAGTGGCTGGTCTCTGTCAGGGCACACGATGCCGAGTCGGTGTTGCAAGTCGCGGATCGTGGGATGGCGCGCATCACGACACTCGCGCATCGCGGCGAAGTCGGGGCCCACGGCGGAACTGCTGAAGTTGTAGCGTTTGCTGCGCATGAGCGGCAGGGGCGTCGAGGCGCGCGGCAGCGCCTGCGCACAGGCCCGCGACTGCAGCCTTTGAACGTCAGCGGGAATCAGGCTGCTGTGCTGGCCAGGTTGCGTTGCGGATGTTCGATGCGGATACGGGTTGGGCAAAGACATAGGGACTCCGATCAAGAGGCCCTCCTGTGTGCGCCCGCACCATCGGCAGTTCCTCGCACCGTTACGCCGCCGACACAGATGAACGTCAAAGGCATCCGCTACAATCCCCGAAAACAAACACCATGGACGGAGACCATGAAGCAGAGCACACGACGCCTTGCCGGATTGATGCTGACGATGCTGGTCGGCGGGCTGCATCCCGGCGCACAGGCAGCCGCGCAAGATGATACGCCGGCCGAAGCTGCTGCGATGCGCTGTTCGGCGATCTCGCAACTGCATTCGACCCTGACGGTGCCGTCACCCCAATTCGGCGCAGTGATGGGCGATATCGCCGGCCTGTTCGCACAGGTCTACACCACGCAAAAGCAGGCGCGCATCCGGAGCAAGCCGGCCACGGCCGAGCTGAAGGCGAAGCGCGACGCCACACTGACCGAGATCATCAAAGGCTGGCCGGCAAACAAAAGCGCCATCGTGCATGATGCAGCGACCTGCAATGCGTGGCGTATCGCCTTCGTCAGCAAGCTGCCCGAAAAGCCGGGCGAGAAAGAGTTTCAGGCCGTGCTGCAGAACGCCGGCATGCCGCCCGCCGACGTGCCGAAGCCTGACCTCGACAAATGGGCGGCGCTGACGCCGCAGGCGATGGGCGCGTGGACCGCGATCAAGGCGCCGACGAAGCAGCCCTGACCGCCGGGCGCGTCAATGCTGTTCGATTGCTTTCGTCGAGCCCGCTTCTTCGCGCAGCACGAACTTCTGGATCTTGCCGGTCGAGGTCTTCGGCAATTCCTTGAAGACCACGATCTTCGGCACCTTGAAGCCGGCCAGCAGCGCCTTGCAGTGCGCGATCACCTCATCCTTGCTCAGCGCCACGCCGGGCCGGGTCTCGATGAACGCGCACGGCACCTCGCCCCATTTCGCATCGGGCGCGGCGACCACGGCCGCGGCAACGATGGCCGGATGCTGGTACAGCGCGTCTTCGACTTCGATGCTGGAGATGTTCTCGCCGCCGGAGATGATGATGTCCTTGCTGCGATCCTTGATGCGCAGGTAGCCATCCGGGTACATCACCGCGAGGTCGCCGGTGTGGAACCAGCCGCCCTGGAATGATTCTTCAGTCGCGCGCGGATTTTTCAGGTAACCCTTCATGCAAATGTTCCCGCGGAACATGATCTCGCCCATGGTTTCGCCATCGGCCGGCACCGGCTGCATGGTCTCCGGGTCCATCACCATGACGCCGGCCTGCAAGTGATAGCGCACGCCTTGCCGAGCATTCTTCTGCGCCTGGTCGCCAAGGCTCAAGTCGTTCCATGCTTCCTGCTTCGCGCAAACAGAGGCCGGCCCATACACCTCGGTGAGTCCATAGACGTGCGTGATGTCGAAACCCATCTCGGCCATCTGCGCCAGCATCGCCGATGACGGCGGCGCGGCCGCGACCATCGTCGAGACGCGGTGCTGGATGCGCTGGCGGCTGGCCTCGGGCGCGGCCACCAGTGCGCTCTGCACGATGGGCGCGCCGCAGTAATGCGTGATGCGCTCTCTGGCGATCAGGTCGAGTACGGCCTGAGCATCGAACTTGCGCAGGCAGACGTTGACGCCGGCGCGCGCGGCCAGCGTCCACGGGAAGCACCAGCCGTTGCAATGGAACATGGGCAGCGTCCACAGGTAGACCGCGTGCTTGGGCATGTCCCATTCGAGGATGTTGGAGATCGCATTGATCGCTGCGCCGCGATGGTGATAGACGACGCCCTTGGGATCGCCGGTCGTGCCTGATGTGTAGTTGAGCGCAATCGCATCCCACTCATCAGCCGGCGGCTGCCATGCGAATTCGGGATCGCCTTCGGCCAGCAAGGCCTCGTAATCAAGCCATCCGGCAGGCATGGCGGGCGTATCGACACTACCGTCTTTGACGCCGATGACCAGCAGCTCCGGCATCGACTGGCGAATCGCGTCGACCAGCGGCAGGTATTCGGTATCGGCAACCAGCGCTTTGGCTTCCCCATGCCTGAGCATGTACTGCAGCGTCGCCAGGTCCAGCCGCGTATTAAGCGTGTTCAGTACGGCGCCAGCCATCGGCACGCCGAAATGCGCCTCGACCATCTCGGGGATATTGGGCAGCAGCACTGCAACCGTATCGTCCTTCGCAATGCCGCGCTGGCGCAGCGCCGATCCCAGCCTGCGGGTGCGCGCATAGGTCTCGCGCCATGTGCGCCGGACCCCGTCATGCACCACGGCCAGCCGGTCGCCATAGACGGCTGCCGCGCGGTCGATGAAATCGATCGGGGTCAGCGGCGCGAAGTTGACAGGACGGCGTTCCAGGCCAGTGGTGAAGTCGGTCATGTGGCGTCTCCAGACTCGGGCGGCGCGCTTATCCGCGCGCTGCTGGCAGGTTGATGAAATCCTTCAATTGTATGGGGTTTTCGGGCCGCGCCAGTCATCCCGAGGCAAGAACAAGATCTGTGCTGCGACGATATCCGGAATCCGCATATGGAATTGCGAACTTATTCGTTCCCTCCGGACTTGGACAAAAACTAAGCTTCGTCCTGTCGCATGGCGATCGCATATCACCGTCATGCCATTCGCTTCAGAAACCTCAGAACCGCAAACGAAAGGACAACATGAAAACCAGACTGATCGCCGCCGCCCTGCTATCGCTGGTCGCCGCATGGGGAGCCGGCAGCGCACACGCGGCCGAACTCAGCCTCCTCAATGTATCGTACGACCCGACCCGCGAACTCTATCAGGACATCAACAAGAACTTTGCCGTGCAGTGGAAAACGCAGTCCGGCGATGATCTGAAGATCAAACAGTCGCACGGCGGCTCGGGCAAGCAGGCACGCGCCGTGATCGATGGCCTCGGCGCTGACGTTGTCACGCTGGCGCTGGCCTATGACATCGACGAGATCGCGCAGCGCGGCCTGATCGCGAAAGACTGGCAGAAGCGCCTGCCGCATAACAGCGCGCCGTATACATCGACCATCGTCTTCCTGGTCCGCAAGGGCAACCCGAAGGGCATCAAGGACTGGGCCGACGTCGTGAAGCCCGGCGTATCGGTCGTGACGCCGAATCCGAAGACCTCGGGCGGCGCGCGCTGGAACCATCTGGCAGCCTGGGGCTATGCACTGAAGCAGCCGGGCGGCAATGAGAAGACCGCGCAGGAATTTATCGCCAAACTGTACAAAAATGTGCCGGTGCTGGACTCGGGGGCACGGGGCGCCACCACCACCTTCGTCGAGCGTGGCATCGGTGACGTGCTGCTGGCATGGGAGAACGAGGCGCTGCTCGCGATCAAGGAATTGGGCCCGGACAAGGTCGAGATCGTCGTGCCTTCGGTCAGCATCCTGGCCGAGCCGCCGGTGGCTGTGGTCGACAAGGTGGTCGATCGTCGCGGCACGCGCAAACTTGCCGAAGCCTATTTGAATTACCTGTACACCGACGAAGGACAAGAGCTCGCGGCGAAGCATTACTACCGACCGTCGGTCGACAAGCTCGCAAAAAAATACGCATCCCAATTCCCGAAGGTGAAGCTGCTGACCATTGATGAAGTCGCCGGCGGCTGGGCCAGGGCACAGAAAGCCCACTTCGCCGATGGCGGCGTGTTCGACCAGATCTACCAGGCGAAGTAAGGCCATCTTTCGAGCGATGCACTTGCTTCATTTCACACAACCCACCTTGACCAGGGCAGCCACGGCCGTCTGTTGCTGACCCCGCCTCACTGATACGGGCCGGCCCCTGCGATTTTGGGCCGGCCTGCGATCCACCCTCAATACAACAAGGAAAACACCATGAACTCAGGGAAAAAATCTCTGGGCAGGCCCCTGTCGCGCCTGCTCATCGCCACCGCAGTGATCGCCGCGTCCCCGGCCCAGGCCGACGACAAGGCCGAGATCGAAAAACTGCGCGCACAAATCCTCGAACTGGACCAAAAGCTGCGGGTGCTCGACCGCAAGCAGGAACTGGCCGCCGAAGACCTGGCCGCGAAGCAGAAAGCCGCACCGATCGTCAGCGCCGGCGACAAGGGTTTTGCCTTCAAATCAGCGGATGGCCAATTCGAATACAAGCTGCGTGGCTTGCTGCAATTCGATTACCGCAGTTTCTCCGGCGACGCCTATCCGGATGCGATCGATGGCTTCCTCGCGCGCCGACTGCGCCCTACCTTCGAGGGAACGGTATTCGGCAATTACGGATTCCGCTTCACGCCGGAGTTTGGTGAAGGCAAAAGCTCGGTGGTCGACGCTTATGTGGATATCAAGCAGGTCCCGGAGGCACAGGTTCGCATCGGTAAATTCAAGCCCTTCGTCGGCCTCGAGCGTCTGCAAGGCGGCGCGGACACGAAATTCATCGAACGCAGCTACGTCAGCAACAATATCCTGCCAAACCGCGATCTCGGGATCTCGGTATTCGGCGATGTGCTGAACAACAAGCTGAGCTATGCCGTCGGCCTGTTCAATGGCGTGGCCGATGGCGCCGAGGCCACCACGGCACAGGACATCACGTCGGAGAAAGAATATACCGCCCGCTTGTTTGCGACGCCGTTTGCCGGCGACGGCAGCGCGCTGCAAGGCTTGGGGTTCGGCATTGCGACGACCTATGGCAACAATATCGGCACAACCAGCGTCGATGCGCGCGGCCGTGTCAGCGCGATCAGCTCCGGGCTGGGCTCGTACAAGACGCCGGGACAGGCCAATACCTTCTTCAATTACACCAGCAGCGTCAGCACCAACACCAATACGGTGAATGATTTCGTGCTCGCCAATGGACGCCATGTGAGGTGGACGCCGCAGGCCTACTACTACTATGGCCCGCTGGGCGTCCTTGCCGAGTATGCGGAGTCGTCGCAAGCGGTGGCCAGTTACAAAGCGAATGCAAGCTGGGTCTACTCGGAAAACAAGAGCGGGACCGTGGAAAGCAATGCGTTCCAGGTGGCTGCGTCCTGGCTGCTGACTGGCGAAGACGCGTCGTTCAAAGGCGTCAAGCCACTGAGCCCGTTCCGCCTCGGTGCCGATGGCGGCTGGGGTGCGATCGAACTGGTGGCGCGCTATCAGGAAAATTCGATCGGCAAGGATGCCGCCCATTTCGCTGACAAACAAAAGGGCTATGCACTTGGCGCGAAGACGACCGGCATCGGTCTGAACTGGTACCTGAACGACGCGTCGAAGCTGTCCGTAAATTATGACTACACGCAGCTGAAGGACGTCACGGCCGCCACGTCGGCAGGCCTGGGCACGCCGGCCACCGTTGCCAAGAACCCGCTATCCGGCACGACCGAGCACTTGCTGGTCGCCCGCTACCAGCTGGCGTTCTGATAGCGAGTTGCGCAGGGCCCGCCGGAGCCCCGATCCGGCACCGCAAGTCGGTCTTTTCACGGACGTCTCCTCTTCCCGGCCCCGCAGCGCAAGCTGCCGGGCCGGCCTTTTATTTGAAAATCTTCTAAGGAAATGCCAAAAAATTCGTTCTTTTCATAACAAACCAATGCAATCATCGCCAATCTTTAGATCCAAAACTTATAAAACCCATGCCTGCCCTGACTTTCCCCGGTCCCGGCGCCCGCAGCAGCCGGCGCGTCCTGCCCGGGTTCACGCTGTCACTCGGCTTCACGGTGGCTTACCTGTCGCTTGTCGTACTGATCCCGCTGTCGGCACTGGTCATCAATACGCTGGCCATGGACTGGGACAAGTTCTGGGCCACCGTCAGCGCACCGCGCGTGCTGGCGGCATACCGCCTGAGCTTTGGCGCATCGCTCGCTGCGGCCGCGATCAATGCCCTGTTCGGCACCATACTCGCGTGGGTGCTGGTGCGTTACCGCTTCCCCGGCAAAAAGCTGCTCGACGCCTTCGTCGACCTGCCGTTCGCACTGCCGACGGCGGTGGCCGGCATTGCGCTGACCGCGCTGTATGCAGGCAATGGCTGGATAGGCAGCCAACTGGCGCCGTTCGGCCTCAAGGTGGCATTCACGCCCCTGGGCGTGTTCGTCGCACTGGTCTTCATCGGCCTGCCCTTCGTCGTGCGTACGGTGCAGCCGGTGCTGGAAGAAGCCGAACGCGAACTCGAAGAGGCGGCCGCCTGCCTGGGTGCCACGCGCCTGCAGACCTTCACGCAGGTGATCTTCCCGTCCATCCTGCCGGCGCTACTGACAGGCTTTGCGCTGTCTTTTGCGCGCGCGCTCGGCGAATACGGGTCGGTGATTTTCATTGCCGGGAACATGCCGATGATTTCCGAAATCGTGCCGCTGCTGATTATCACCAAGCTCGAGCAGTATGACTACGCAGGGGCAACGGCGATCGCCGTCGTGATGCTGGCCGCGTCCTTCGTATTGCTGCTGGCGATCAACCTGCTGCAGGCCTGGATGCGCAAGCGCAGCAGCAAGGACAGGCGCTGAGATGGGTACCACTGCCGCCATCTTCGCTGGCGCCTCCGCACGCGGCGGCGATGCCGTCAAACACGCACGCGTCGAACCGCCGTATGTCCCTGCGGCGACGCAAGAGCCAACCTGGGTCCGATTGCTGCTGATCGCCATCGCCCTCGGTTTCGCCTTCCTGTTCCTGCTGGTGCCGCTGGCCGTCGTGTTCACCGAAGCCCTGAAGAAGGGCTGGGATACCTACCTGCATGCCATCGTCGAAGAAGATGCATGGCATGCGATCAGGCTCACGCTGCTGACCGCGGCGATTGCGGTGCCGGCCAACCTGGTATTCGGCGTCGCCGCATCGTGGGCGATCGCGAAATTCGAATTTCGCGGCAAGAGCCTGCTGCTGACCCTGATCGATTTGCCGTTCTCGGTGTCGCCGGTGATCTCGGGCCTGATCTATGTGCTGCTGTTTGGTGCGCATGGGTGGTTCGGCGCGTGGCTGATGGAACACGACGTGCAGATCCTGTTCGCAGTGCCGGGCATCGTGCTGGCGACGATTTTCGTCACCTTCCCGTTTGTCGCGCGCGAATTGATCCCGCTGATGCAATCGCAGGGCACCGAGGAGGAGGAAGCCGCGCTGGTACTGGGCGCTTCCGGCTGGCGCACTTTCTGGCACGTGACCCTGCCCAATATCCGCTGGGGCCTGCTGTACGGCGTCATCCTGTGCAATGCGCGGGCCATGGGCGAGTTCGGCGCGGTGTCGGTCGTGTCCGGCCACATCCGCGGCGAAACCAACACGATGCCCTTGCAGGTCGAGATCCTTTACAACGAATACAACTTCGCCGCCGCGTTCGCTGTCGCATCGCTGCTGGCCCTGCTGGCGCTGGTCACGCTGGCACTGAAAACCGTCATTGAATGGCGCGTCCGTCATGAGACCGAAGTCGATACTGACGGCGCCACCGTGGAGCTGAAACATGAGCATTGAAGTCCGCAATATCGGCAAACGCTTCGGCGATTTCATCGCACTCGACAAGGTCTCGCTGGATTTCGCCAGCGGCGAACTGACCGCGCTGCTCGGACCTTCCGGCTGCGGCAAGACCACGCTGCTGCGCGTGATCGCCGGGCTCGAGCAAGCTGACCACGGGCAAGTGATCCTCGACGGCGAGGATGCCTCGGTGCAGCATGTGCGCGAGCGCCAGGTTGGCTTCGTGTTCCAGCACTATGCGCTGTTCCGGCACATGAGCGTGTTCGAGAACATCGCCTTCGGCCTGCGCGTCAAGCCGCGCCACCTGCGTCCGTCGGACCGCGAGATCCGCGACAAGGTGATGCAGCTGCTGTCACTGGTGCAGCTGGACTGGCTGGCCGACCGCTATCCGTCGCAGCTGTCGGGCGGGCAGCGGCAGCGCATCGCGCTGGCGCGCGCACTGGCGGTCGAGCCGCGCGTGCTGCTGCTCGACGAACCCTTCGGCGCGCTCGATGCGAAAGTGCGCAAGGAATTGCGCCGCTGGCTGCGCCGCCTGCATGACGAACTGCACGTGACCAGCATCTTCGTCACGCATGACCAGGAAGAGGCGCTGGAAGTCGCCGACCGCGTGGTACTGATGAACCGCGGCAAAGTAGAGCAAGTCGGCGCGCCGGAACAGGTCTACAACCATCCCGCCTCGCCATTCGTGTACAGCTTCCTCGGCAATGTGAACCTGTTCCACGGACGCGTACATGAGGGCGTGCTGGAATCGGGCGGCACGCCGCTGCCAGTGCCCGACCACACACATGCGCGCGACGCGGCCGGGGTCGGCTACGTGCGTCCGCACGAACTGGATGTCGAGCCCTACGCCGCTGGCCGCGAAGGCATCGTCGCCAGGCTGACGCGGGCGCATGCGATCGGACCGCTGGCGCAGCTGGAGCTTGAGCGCGACGACGACCACAGCCTGATCGAGGCCGTGCTGCCGTCTGATCGCTACGTACAGCTGAACCTGAAGCCGGGCGCGACCGTGCTGGTCAGGCCAAAGCGGGTTCGTGTCTTCCTTGACGAGGCGGTCTGACATGAACTTCCAGCAATTGCGTTCCGTGCGAGAGACTGCGCGCCGCGGCTACAACCTGACCGAAGTCGCGAATGCGCTGTTCACGTCGCAGCCGGGCGTGAGCCGCCAGATTCGCGAGCTTGAAGAAGAGCTGGGCGTCGACATTTTCGAGCGCAATGGCAAACGGCTGACCGGCCTCACTGAGCCGGGCAAGGAAGTGCTGCAGATCGTCGAGCGGCTGCTGCTCGAAGCGGAGAATTTGCAGCGTGCGGGCGCTTCGTTTTCCGGCAAGACCACCGGCACACTGTCGATTGCTGCCACCCACACCCAAACGCGCTATGTGCTGCCGAAAGCGGTACAGCATTTCCGCTCGGCCTTCCCGGATGTACGGATCGCGTTACAGCAGAGCGCGCCGGAACACATCGCCGAATGGGTTTTGTCCGGCAAGGCTGACATCGGCATCGCGACCGAAGGCCTGACCCAGTTCGACGAGCTGGTGTCTTTCCCTTGCTACGAATGGCACCACGTGATCGTCGTGCCTGAAGGTCATGCGTTGCTAGCCGAGCAGAACGTGACGCTGGACGAGTTGTCCAATTATCCGCTGATCACCTACGACCAAGGCTTCACCGGCCGCGGCCATATCGATGCCGCCTTTGAGACGCAGGACCTGTCACCCGACATCGTGCTGACGGCGATGGACTCGGATGTAATCCAGCAGTACGTGTCACTGGGCATGGGCGTCGGCCTGGTCGCATCGATGGCGGTGGACAGCAATCTCGGCCATGGCCTGAAGGCGATTTCGGCCAATCACCTGTTCGCCCCGAATGTCACGCGCGTGGCCGTACGCCGCGGCGCTTTCCTGCGTGAGTATGCGGTCGACTTCATCCTGCAGCTGGCGCCAAAGCTGACGGCTGAGGAACTGGCTACGGTGGTCAGCTGGCGAAAATGAAGATGAACCGCCGAAAAAATTGCGCCGATCTACGGCGCATTTTTTTCGGCGGGCGTCCCTGTCTGCAGGGACAGCAATGGGTTAGCGCCCCAGGTTCTTCAGCAGGCTGGGCTGCACGATCTCGATCCAGTAACCGTCCGGGTCCTTGATGAAGGCGACATCGCGCATCTTGCCCTGCTCCGGGCGCTTCACATAGGTGACGCCATTGTCGTCGAACCACTGGATCGCGGCCGGCAAGTCCGGCACCGAGAAGCAGATGTGACCGAAGCCCTGCGGCTGCGCATTGCCATCGTGGTACTTGAATTCGGGATCGGACTCGGTGCCCCAGTTGTGGGTCAGCTCGAGGATGCCGTGCTGGCTGAAGGTCCACGCAGTGCGCTCGCCTATCTCTTCCGGCACCTCGGTGCCTTCCTCGACCTTGGCGAGGAAGTACAGCGAGAATTTCATCTCCGGGAAGTCCAGCTTGCGCAGCACGCGCATGCCCATGATGCGGGTGTAGAAGTCCAGCGATACGGCCGGATCCTTGACGCGCACCATCGAATGGTTGAGCACGAAGCCGCGCGATTGCGCCGGAATGTCGGCGGCAACGCCGGGGTGATTTTCAGTCGTAAATGCCATGGCGAATGAAGCTCTCGTTCGTTATGCTTGGACTAACAATGGTAGCACGAGGCTATTACCCAGTACGACCTTGGGGACATATTTACAATCCGTGCAAACACCCCCCTGAAAAAAGCCCGATTCTAGAAATCGAGCTTTTAGTTCGATGCTCTGGCACGCTGACTGTTCTGTCTGAAGCAATGCAGGGAATTTTCTTTGAAAGCCAAAGAAATCTAGTTTTTCTTAATCGTAAGTTCTTTTTCTTCTTCATTTTCCAATCGAATCCACTCCTGGCGTTCGTTGGCAATTCTCAGATTGTTTGCCTCCCCGGTTTTTTTCATGAAATCAGGGGGCAAGTGCATGAGAATCGCCTTGTTGTATTCCTCATAGAATGAATAATCAAACACGTCAGCCACACATCCTACGCCGTCATGCGCAATACCGTAAGGCTTAAATGCGTCTTGAAAAAATTTGGACGTGCCAGCCGTGACATACCCATATGCAACGTATTTTGGCTTACCGAAGTAGTAGTCATAGTGCCCCATGATCCAGCCGAAATAGGGGTAGACGAAGATAATTGCCACAACAACAGTTACCGAGAATAATATAGCTTTAATTATTTTTTTCATTTGAAAATCGACATAAAAATTACAGCCTGCCTTTACGGAAGAATCCTCATCGACAACTGCTAGCCCGATGACTCTTAATTCTTCAAAAAGAAATCAAGCATCATCTCTAGCTTGGTTCCTTTCGATCCGGAATGCTGCCT
>JBDKLN010000060.1:0-20968 GCA_039806045.1 Pseudomonadota bacterium | reverse complement strand
AGTTCGCGCGTGCGGCGCGTGATCGCCGCGCAGCGTACCGGGTTCAGTTCGCGCGTATAGCCATTGATCTCGCAGGTGCCGGCCACGCGCAGCCGGTCGCCGAGGCGCGAGATCACGAGCTTGTAGCCATCGTCGGTCAGCGACACCTGAGGCGTGCGTGCCGGGTCTTTCACGCGGTACGTCGCCGAATAGCCTTTGCCCGGATACAGCAGCAGGTCGATGCCGAGCGGCCTGACCAGCGGTGCCGAGAAGCTGCCCGTGGCCAGCACGAAGCTGTCGGCCTGCAGCACCTGGTGACGGCCATGTTGATCGATCACTTCGACACCCGTGATGCGCGCAGATGCCCCCGTGCCTTCGCTCAGCAGGCGCGTGACGGTATGGTTGAATCGGAATTGCACGCCGGCTTGCACGCATTTCGCAGCCAGTCCGGTGGAGAATTTGTGCACGTCGCCCGATTCGTCAGTGGCCGTGTAGTCACCGCCGACAATTTTGTTGCGTATGCCGGCCAGTGCGGGCTCGATGCGCACCACCTCGTCGGCGCTGATGGTCTGGCGCGGGCAACCTAGCTCGCGCATCAGCGCAGCCGCCGGCAGCGACTGTCGGAACTCGGATTCGTCAGTGTAAAAATGCAGGATGCCGCGCGTTTCGGCGTCGTAATCGATGCCAGTCTCGTCGCGCACGGCCTGCAGGGTTTGCCGGCTGAACTCGGCGATGTTAACGATCTGGCGGATGTTGTGCGCCGTGCGCGATGGCGTGCATTCGCGCAGGAAGGCCAGACCCCAGCGCCATTGCAGCCATTCAGGGCGCAGCCGGAACAGCAGCGGCGCATCTTCGCGACCCAGCCACTTCAGCAGCTTTTTGGGTGCAGCGGGATTGGCCCAGGGTTCGGCATGCGACACGGAGATCTGTCCGCCGTTGGCGAAGCTGGTCTCGAGCGCGGCGCCGGGCTGGCGCTCGATGACAGTAACTTCATGTCCTGCCTTTTGCAGGAACCATGCGGAAGCGGTACCGACGATGCCGGCGCCGAGGACGATGACTTTCATGGATGGATCACCCTGTAGTGACAGAGCATACGCCATTCGGCGTGCCCTTGCAGCGGAGAGCCGTCGCTGCTGTGGCGGATGTCGCGCAGCGCGAAGGCTCACGGAAGGGCATGTCGTTCAGGCCGCAGTGCCGGTCAGGCGCGCTAATTCGTCTGCGACGGCGCGTCTAACTTCATCCTGCAAGCGCTGCTCGAGCAGCCCGCCGACTTCGTACGCAACCTTGGCCGAAAGTTCCCCTGCAGCAGCTTGCGCGGCAAGGGGCAAAGCATTCGTTAGTGCCGTCAGGATCTCGGCCTGCAGTCGCGCGCCCATCGCTTGCGGCAGAAGCTCTCGCAGTGCCGCTTCAACCAGGACCGGCACTTGCAGCGACAGTTCGGCCACCAGTCGTTCCGACAGCGTGTCGTGGATCTCGTTCAGCGCCAGTGGCGGTGCAGGTTCGTCATGGAATTCATGGGCGACCTCGACATGCGTGACATGGACATTTTCCGCATCGGCCGGTTGCTGGTAAGGCGCGCGATCCGAAATGACATCGGTCAGCACCGGGAAATCGTTGTCGCGGTGGGTGTTCATGATTTGTCTGCCACGAAATGAGTCAGCGGGTAGCCGCGTTGCTGGTATTGACGATAACGTTCGCGCCCTGACAGCTTGTCGTCTTCGTCGGTCGAGACGATTTCGAACATGCGCTCGAAACGTGCGAAATGAGCAGGCGCATGCGGCGCGAGGTTGACCAGGACCTGGTGGTGCGGCAGTGGCGCGTCGTCATCGTCGGTCAGGATTACCGGCGTCTGCGCGGCCAGTTCATCGCCGGCCATCACATGCGGCAGGAAGTCCTGTTCGGAAAAAGTCCACAGCGCCGCGTCGAGCGCTGCCAGCTGATCGGGATCCGCGTAGACGACCACTTTCTGGTCGGCGCCGCGCGCCTTGCGCACCAGCCGGCATGCATACCCGATCTTGTCGGGGATGTTGGTATGGAAGTCGATTCTGGTCATCAGGCAGACTGTACCATTCCGTTATGCCGCAGCAGCGCATCGATGCTGGGCTCGCGGCCGCGGAAAGCCGTGAACGAGTCGAGTGCAGGGCGCGAGCCGCCGACCGACAGGATCTCGCGATGGAAGGCCAGGCCGGTCTCGGCCAAACGGTTCGGGTCGCCCTGCGCTTCCTCGAACGCACCATACGCATCGGCTGACAGCACCTCGGCCCATTTGTAACTGTAATATCCCGCCGCATAGCCGCCGGCGAAGATGTGCGAGAACGAATGCTGGAAACGGTTGATGGCTGGCGGGATGATGACGGCCACGCGGTGGCGCACGTCTGCCAGCAGCTCGGCGACCGTCTGGCTGCCGTTCGGGTTGTAGTCGTAATGCAGGTGCATGTCGAACAGCGAGAACTCCACCTGCCGCAGCATCTGCAGGCCGGACTGGAAGTTCTTCGCGGCGATCATCTTGTCGTACAGCGCGCGCGGCAGCGGCGCGCCGGTCTCGGCGTGCGCGGTCATGTGCTGCAGCACGTCCCATTCCCAGCAGAAGTTCTCCATGAATTGCGACGGCAACTCGACGGCATCCCATTCGACGCCGGAGATGCCGGAGACACCGAGTTCATCGACGGCGGTCAGCATGTGGTGCAGGCCGTGGCCGAATTCGTGGAACAGCGTGATCACTTCGTCATGCGTGAAATACGCGGGCTTCTTCACGCCGTCGACCACTTGCGGTTCGGTGAAGTTGCAGGTCAGGTAGGCGATCGGCGTCTGCAGGTCGCCGGCGAGATTCTTGCGGCCGCGCGCATCGTCCATCCACGCGCCGCCACGCTTGCCGTTACGTGCGTACAGGTCGATGTAGAACTGGCCAATCAGCTTGCCGTGCTTTTCGATCCGGTAGAACTTCACGTCCGGATGCCACAGCGGGCTGGTGTCGGGCTTGATGTCGACGCCGAACATGTTCTGGATCAGGCGGAACAGGCCACCGACGACCTTGGGCTCGGGGAAGTATTGCTTCACTTCCTGTTCGGAGAAGGCATAACGCTGTTCACGCAGCTTTTCCGACGCATAAGTCATGTCCCACGCTTCCAGCGTATCAAGGCCCAGCTCGGCTTTCGCGAACGCGCGCAATTCGGCCAGGTCATTTTCGGCGAACGGGCGCGCACGTTTGGCGAGGTCGTCGAGGAAGCCGATCACCTGCGCGGGAGAGCTGGCCATCTTCGGCACCAGCGACACTTCGGCGAAGTTCGGGTAGCCGAGCAGCTTCGCTTCTTCATCGCGCAACCTCAGGATGTCCACAATGTTTTGCGTGTTGTCCCATTCCGGTTTGGCACCCAGCTCCGAGGCCTTGGTCGCATTGGCACGGTAAATGGTCTCGCGCAGCGAACGGTCTTCGGCGTATTGCAGGATGGGGAAATAGGACGGGAAGTGCAGCGTGAAGCGCCAGCCTTGCTTGCCTTCCTTTTCCGCCGACGCGCGCGCCATCTGCTTCACGTCGTCCGGCAGTCCGGCCAGCCTGGCTTCGTCATCGACGATCAGTTCATAGGCATTGGTTGCATCGAGCACGTTTTCGGAGAAGCGCGTCGACAGTGCCGCCTGCTGTTCCTGGATCTCGGCGAAGCGCGGCTTCTTGTCCTCCGCCAGTTCGGCGCCGCCAAGGCGGAAATCGCGCACCGCGTTGTCGATGATCTTCTTGCGTGCCGGGGCCAGCGTTGCGTATTCGGCGCTGGCCTGCAAAGCCTTGTATTTTTCGAACAACTTCAGATTGGTGCCAAGCTCGGTCCAGAATTCGGTGACCTTGGGCAGGTTCTCGTTATAGGTCGCGCGCAGTTCGGGCGTGTCGACCACGGCATTCAGGTGGCCGACCACGCCCCACGCGCGGCCGAGGCGCTCGGTCGCGGCTTCGAGCGGCGTGACGAAGTCATTCCAGGTCGGCGACGCCGACGAATTTTCGAGCTTCTGCACGACCGCGCGCGCCTCGTCCAGCAGGGCCGCGATGGCCGGCGTCACATGCTCGGGCTTGAAGATGTCGAAGCGGGGCAGGTCGGTAAAGTCCAGCAGGGCATTGGTGCTCATGTCGATTCCATTCGTTAAATGCATTTCACTTCCGAGGGCGCGCCGTCGCTTGCGGCGAAGCCGCCGGGCCCCGGCTTTTGCCGGGACGACGCTTCAAGCGCTGACCCCATGGGCCATCCTTCCAAATGCGGCCGTCATCCCGGCGCCGGCCGGGATCCCGCGACTCTCGCGATCGGTCAGCCGCGCTCGGCCGCCTCGATGGTATTCACCAGCAGCATCGTGATCGTCATCGGGCCGACGCCGCCCGGCACCGGCGTGATCCAGCCGGCCACCTCGGCCGACGGCGCGAAATCGACATCGCCGCACAGCTTGCCGGCATCGTCACGGTTCATGCCGACGTCGATGACGACCGCGCCCGGCTTGACCATGTCGGCAGTGACGATGTTCCGCTTGCCGGTGGCCACGACCAGGATGTCCGCGTCACGCGTGTGATGGCCCAAATCACGGGTCTTGGAATTGCAGATGGTGACGGTGGCGCCCGCTTGCAAGAGCAGCATGGCTTGCGGCTTGCCGACGATATTGGACGCACCCACCACCACGGCGTGTGCACCGCGCACCGGGTAATTGATCGACTCCAGCATCTTCATCACGCCATACGGCGTGCAAGGGCGGAATAGCGGCTGGCCCGTCATCAGCAGGCCGGCATTGCTGACGTGGAAGCCGTCGACATCTTTTTCGGGGGCGATGGCTTCAATCACTTTGTGCGCATCAATATGCGCGGGCAGCGGCAGCTGCACCAGGATGCCGTGGATCTTTGAATCCCTGTTCAGCGCATCGACGCGCGCCAGCAGCTCCGCTTCGCTCAGGCTGGCCTCGTATTTCTCGAACACCGAATGAATGCCGTTCTCTTCGCAAGCCTTCACTTTATTGCGCACATAGACCTGGGACGCCGGGCTGTCGCCGACGAGGATCACGGCCAGGCCGGGCTGGCGGCCCAGTGCGGTCAGGGCGGCGGCGCGCTGCGCGACATCGGCGCGCAATTGTTTCGACAGGAGGACGCCGTCGATGATCTGTGCAGGCATGGGAAAACGCTCTTCAGGAAGGGAAACCGAGATTATAAAAGCGTCACCCTCATGCCGCCCGTTCGTCGCCACTTTCCATGTGAGCGTGGGTGGACGGGGCAGGTCGGGGCCAAGGCCTGCCACAGGTGCCGACACAAGATCGTTTCCCGCTTTGATGTGCGCCAAAGCCTGTTCGTTCGATGCAGTTCGTCAAATTTCGCCGCATTAGAGTCGGCAGGGACAGGGATTTCCATTTTGATTATTTATCGCATTATGAAACGCTGTATCGTATTTTGAAAATTGCTCGAAGTCCTGCTACACTCCGTCGCAATTGAAAGCCGGCCAGCTTTCGCTGTAAGGTGGCGCAGCCGGCTCCCATTGTCATCGGCCACGATAAAACTCCAGGAGACACCCATCATGGCAGCGCAAATCGACAACATCCTGGCGCAAGCCGCCAACGATCCCGACGTCATGGAAACCAAGGAGTGGCTGGACGCGCTCGAATCCGTGATTGAAAACGAGGGTGCCGAGCGCGCTCATTACCTGCTGGAGCGCATGGTCGACCTGGCCCGCCGCCGTGGCGCGCATATCCCGTTTTCCAGCAATACCGCCTACGTCAACACCATCCCCGCGCACTTGGGCGAGCATTGCCCGGGCAACCTCGAGTATGAAGAGCGCCTGCGCTCGTGGATGCGCTGGAACGCGATGGCGATGGTGGTCAAGGCGAACCGCGCCGATGGCGACCTCGGCGGTCACATCTCGTCGTTCGCGTCGCTGGCCAATATGCTGGGCATCGGCTTCAACCATTTCTGGCACGCGCCGACCGAAGAGCATGGCGGTGACCTGCTGTACATCCAGGGTCACTCGTCACCGGGCGTGTATGCACGTGCGTATCTGGAAGGCCGCATCAGCGACGACCAGATGCTGAACTTCCGCCGCGAAGTCGAAGGCAAGGGCCTGTCGTCCTACCCGCACCCGAAGCTGATGCCGGACTTCTGGCAGTTCCCGACCGTGTCGATGGGCCTCGGCCCGCTGATGGCGATTTATCAGGCGCGCTTCCTGAAGTACCTGCATGCGCGCGAAATCGCCAACACCGCGAACCGCAAGGTCTGGGCCTTCTGCGGCGACGGCGAGATGGACGAGCCGGAATCGATGGGCGCGATCGGCATGGCCGGCCGCGAGATGCTGGACAACCTGGTCTTCGTCATCAACTGCAACCTGCAACGCCTTGACGGCCCGGTGCGCGGCAACGGCAAGATCATCCAGGAACTGGAAGCCGACTTCCGCGGCGCCGGCTGGAACGTGATCAAGGTCATCTGGGGCTCGCCGTGGGATGACTTGCTGGCGCGCGACAAGGATGGCGTGCTGCAGCGGATCATGATGGAAACCGTCGACGGCGAATACCAGAACTACAAGGCCAAGGATGGCGCGTATGTGCGCAAGCATTTCTTCGGCAAGGATCCGCGCGCGCTGGAGCTGGTGGCCAACATGTCGGACGACGACATCTGGCGCCTGACCCGCGGCGGCCACGACCCGCACAAGATTTACGCCGCCTACAAGCTCGCGCAAGAGCACAAGGGCCAGCCCACCGTGCTGCTGGTGAAGACCGTGAAGGGCTATGGGATGGGCAAGTCGGGTGAGGCGCGCAACACCGCGCACCAGACCAAGAAGCTCGATGACGACGCGATCCGCGAGATGCGCGACCGCTTCGGTATCCCGATCCCGGACGACCAGCTGCACGAAGTGCCGTTCTTCAAGCCGTCCGACGACGCGCCCGAGATCAAGTACCTGCACGAGCGCCGCAAGGCCCTCGGCGGCTACCTGCCGCAGCGCCGCCGCACCGCCGAAGAGAAGCTGGCGGTGCCCGAGCTGTCCGCGTTCCATGCGGTGCTCGAGCCGACCGCCGAAGGCCGCGAGATCTCGACCACGCAGGCCTATGTGCGCTGCCTGACCGCGCTGCTGCGCGACCAGAACCTCGGCCCGCGCGTGGTGCCCATCCTCGTCGATGAAGCGCGTACCTTCGGCATGGAAGGCTTCTTCCGCCAGATCGGCATCTTCAGCCAGCGCGGCCAGTTGTACGAGCCGGTCGACAAGGACCAGGTCAGCTACTACCGCGAAGACAAGGCCGGCCAGATCCTGCAGGAAGGCATCAACGAAGCGGGCGCAATGAGCTCGTGGATCGCCGCGGCGACCTCGTACTCGACCAACAACCGCGTGATGATCCCGTTCTACATCTTCTATTCGATGTTCGGGCTCCAGCGCATCGGTGACCTCGCATGGGCCGCCGGCGACATGCGCGCGCGCGGCTTCCTGCTGGGCGGCACTTCCGGCCGTACCACGCTGAACGGCGAAGGCCTGCAGCACGAAGACGGCCACAGCCATGTGCTGGCGTCGACGATCCCGAACTGCATGCCGTACGACCCGACCTTCGCGCACGAAGTCGCCGTCATCATGCACGACGGCCTCAAGCGCATGGTCGAGAAGCAGGAAGATGTGTTCTATTACATCACCCTGATGAATGAAAACTACAGCCACCCGGGCCTCAAGGCCGGCCAGGAAGAGGGCATCCTGAAGGGCATGTACCTGCTGCAGCCGTCGGCCATGAAAAAGCCGAAACAGCGCGTGCAGCTGATGGGCTCCGGCACCATCCTGCGCGAAGTGATGGCCGCGGCCGAACTGCTCGAGCAGGACTGGGGCGTGGCCGCCGACATCTGGTCGGCACCGTCGTTCACGCTGCTGGCGCGCGATGGCCAGGACGCCGATCGCTGGAACCTGCTGAACCCGACTGCCAAGGCGGCGAAAGTTCCGTACGTGACGCAGCAGCTGCAAGGCACCGAAGGCCCGATCGTCGCATCGACCGACTACATGCGCGCTTATGCGGAACAGATCCGTCCGTTCATGCCCAAGGGTCGCAGCTACCGCGTGCTGGGTACCGACGGCTTTGGCCGCTCGGATACCCGCGCCAAGCTGCGCGAGTTCTTCGAGGTCAACCGTTACTTCGTGACCGTGGCCGCGCTCAAGGCGCTGGCTGACGAAGGCAGCATCGATGCAGCGGTGGTGGCCAAGGCCGTCGCGAAATACGGCATCGACCCGAACAAGCCGAACCCGGTCACCGTCTGACCCCGGCAATGCCAATGGCGCGCTTTTGCGCGCGCCATTGGCGGCCTTAAGCGCATCGAAACCTGACGGCCCGGCCGTCATCCATAATCCGGCCATACCCCCGCGCAGCCGGAAAGAACGGAGCAAAAAGAATGAGCCAAATCGAAATCAAGGTGCCCGACATCGGTGACTTCAAGGAAGTGGAAGTCATCGAACTGCTGGTGAAGCCGGGCGACACGGTGAAGGCGGAGCAATCGCTGATCACGGTGGAGTCGGACAAGGCCAGCATGGAGATCCCGTCGTCGACCTCGGGCGTGGTGAAAGAGCTGAAGGTCAAGATCGGCGACAAGGTCGCCGAAGGTTCGCTGATCCTGATGCTGGAACCGAGTGACGCCGGTGCGTCCGCTGCCCCTGCAGCCGCCCCTGCCGCAGCGGCGTCTGCGCCGGCCCCGGCCCCGGCCCCAGTCGCCGCACCGGCGCCTGCGCCCGCTGCTGTTGCAGCGCCAGCCGCCCCTGCTGCCCCTGCAGCCACCGGCATGAAATCGCATGCATCGCCATCGGTGCGCAAGTTCGCGCGCGAACTCGGCGTGGACCTCACCCGCGTGACCGGCACCGGCCCCAAGGGCCGCATCCTGCTGGAAGACGTGCAGGGCTTCGTCAAGGGCGTGATGTCCGGGGCCGCTGCAGTGCCGGCAGGTGGTGGCGCAGGCGGTGCAGCGCTGGGCCTGTTGCCTTGGCCGTCGCTGGACTTTTCGAAGTTCGGCGAGACCTCGCTCGAACCGCTGTCGCGCATCAAGAAAATCAGCGGCCCGAACCTGCATCGCAACTGGGTGATGATCCCGCACGTGACGCAGTTCGAAGAGGCCGACATTACCGACCTCGAAGAATTCCGCAAGAGCGCCAACGAATCGCTGGCCAAGTCCGGCGTCAAGCTGACCATGCTGGCGTTCGTAATCAAGGCCAGCGTATCGGCACTGAAAAAATTCCCGGCGTTTAATTCGTCGCTCGACGCCAACGGCGAGAACTTGATCCTCAAGCACTACTACAACATCGGCTTCGCGGCCGATACGCCGAATGGCCTGGTGGTGCCGGTGGTCAAGGGCGCGGACAAGAAGAGCCTGTCCGAGATCGCGAAGGAAATGGGCGAACTGTCCGCGCAGGCGCGCGACGGCAAGCTCAAGCCGGCCGACATGCAGGGCGCGACCTTCACCATCTCGTCGCTGGGCGGCATCGGCGGTACCAGCTTCACGCCCATCGTCAATGCGCCGGAAGTCGCGATCCTTGGCCTGTCGAAGTCCGAGATCAAGCCGGTCTGGGATGGCAAGGCCTTCGTGCCGCGCCTGATCCTGCCGCTGTCGCTGTCCTATGACCATCGCGTGATCGATGGCGCAATGGGCGCGCGCTTCGCGGTCTACCTGGCGGATGTGCTGGCCGACATGCGCAAGACCCTGCTGTAAACGCTGGGCCGCTGCGTCATGACTACCTGCGTCGTCGTCCGCAAAGGTTCGGAGATCGCGATCGCTTCCGACTCGCTGGTGACCTTCGGGGACACCCGCTTGTCGCAGGCCTATGAGGCGAATGAAAAGATCTTCGAGGTGGCCGGTTCATGGATAGCCTTGTCCGGCACCACCGCGCATTTCCCGGTGATGAGGAAGCTGCTCACCGAGATGGGCGACGAATGCAAGCTGGGCTCGCGCGACGAGGTGTTCGACACCTTCACGCGCGTGCACCAGATCCTGAAAGAGAAGTACTTCCTGAACGTAAAGGAAGAAGAGGACGATCCCTACGAGTCCTCGCAGATCACGACACTGATCGCCAACCCGCACGGCATCTTCGGCGTCTACTCGTATCGCGAAGTGTTCAGCTTCGATCGCTTCTGGGCGATCGGCAGCGGCAAGACCTTCGCGCTGGGCGCGATGTACGCGGGCTATGAGCGCCTCACAACGGCACGCGAGATTGCCGAACTGGGCGTGCAGGCAGGTGCGGAGTTCGACAAGAGCTCGGCGCTGCCGTGCCGCGTCATCAGTTTTCCGACGGAACAATAACGGAGCAGAACAATGAGCCTGATCGAAATCAAAGTCCCCGATATCGGCGACTTCAAGGAAGTGGAAGTCATCGAACTGCTGGTGAAGCCGGGCGACACGGTGAAGGCGGAGCAATCGCTGATCACGGTCGAGTCGGACAAGGCCAGCATGGAGATCCCGTCGTCGGCGTCGGGCGTGGTGAAAGAGCTGAAAGTGAAGATCGGTGACAAGGTCGCCGAAGGTTCGCTGATCCTGATGCTGGAAGCCAGCGATGCGGCAGCTTCGGCTGCCCCTGCGACGTCGGCACCTGCATCGGCACCTGCGGCTGCTGCGGAACCCGAACCTGCAGCAGCACCGGCTGCAGCGCCTGTCGCCGCCAGCTTCGCCGGCAAGGCTGACATTGAATGCGACACGCTGGTGCTCGGTGCCGGCCCCGGTGGCTATACCGCCGCCTTCCGTGCAGCCGACCTTGGCCAGAGCGTGGTGCTGGTCGAGCGTTATTCGACGCTGGGCGGCGTCTGCCTGAACGTCGGCTGCATCCCGTCCAAGGCGCTGCTGCATGCGGCGAAAGTGATTACCGAAGCTGAAGAGATGTCACATTTCGGCGTCAAGCTCGGCAAGCCCGAGATCGACATCGATGCGCTGCGCGGCTGGAAAGAGAGCGTGATCGGCAAGCTGACTGGCGGCCTGTCGGGCCTCGCGAAGGCGCGCAAGGTGCAGGTCGTGCAGGGCAAGGGCGCGTTCTCGTCACCCAACACCCTCGAGGTTGACACGCCGGACGGCAAGAAGACCATCGCCTTCCGCAATGCCATCATCGCGGCCGGGTCGTCGGTCGTGAAGATCCCGGGCTTCCCGTATGACGATCCGCGTCTGGTCGACTCGACCGGTGCGCTTGAACTGCGCCAGGTCCCGAAGCGCATGCTGGTGATCGGCGGCGGCATCATTGGCCTCGAAATGGCCTGCGTGTATGACGCGCTGGGCGCGAAGGTGTCGGTGGTCGAATTCGCCGACGGCCTGATCCCGGCTGCTGACCGCGACATCGTCAAGCCGCTGCAAAAGCGCATCGAAAAACGCTATGAAGCGATCATGCTCAAGACCAAGGTCACCAGGCTCGAGGCACGCGCCAACGGCCTGTTGGCGACCTTCGAAGGCGACGCCGCGCCGGCCGAGCCGCAGTTGTATGACATGGTGCTGCTGGCCGTCGGTCGCCGCCCGAACGGCAAGGACATCGCTGCCGACAAGGCGGGCGTGGTCGTCAACGAGCGCGGCTTCATCCCGGTCGACCAGCAGCAGCGCACCAACGTGCCACACATCTTTGCCATTGGCGATATCTGCGGCGACCCGATGCTCGCGCACAAGGCCACCAATGAAGCGAAGGTCGCGGCCGAAGTCATCGGCGGCCACAAGGTCGCTTTCGATGCGATGACGATTCCGTCGGTGGCCTACACCGACCCCGAGATCGCATGGATGGGCGTCACCGAAGCCGAAGCGAAGGCCAAGGGCATCCCGTTCGAGAAGGCCAACTTCCCGTGGGCGGCCTCCGGCCGCGCGCTGGCGATGGGCCGCGATGACGGCATGACCAAGCTGCTGTGGGACCCGACCACCAAGCGCATCATCGGCGCCGGCATCGTTGGCGTGAACGCTGGCGAGCTGCTGGCCGAGACCGTGCTGGCGATGGAAATGGGCGCCGACCTCGAAGACCTCGCGCTGACCGTGCACGCGCATCCGACGCTGTCGGAGACGCCGATGTTCGCCGCCGAGATGGGACTGGGCAGCATCACCGACCTGTACATCCCGCCGAAGAAAAAATAAGCGTTGATTCCCTTCGAAAACGGCCCGCCTGCGTGGGCCGTTTTTTTTGCGTCGGCCCTGCACTATCCGCTGTGCAGGCCAGAACCTCTGCGCATGGGTCGCAACCATTTTCAGGTACACGGACGATGTCGGCGCGTTGCCGGCATCCTGTCGCCCGCTGTTTGCAGGCCAGATCGGCACCGCAGCCTGCATGCCCGGAGGTATCGCGATGACCAGGAATATCACGCTGGACTCGAGCATGAATTACCGGAACGTCCTGCGCGATGTCGGACGCATGGGCGTGTTACGCGTCGATCATCAATACACCAAGAATGGCATCACCCATGTGGTGCTGCACGAGCGCACCTGGGGTGAATGGCTGAAGGAGACTTTTCTGACCAGGAAGGAGGACCTGGCCAATACGCGCCAGGCTGTCGCCGCAGCACTCGAGCCCATTATCCGGAAGCAGGGTTCTGCTCCGCCCGAGCAACTGGTGCAGAACATCCGCGATCGCGTTGCGCACGGCATTAACATCACCGGTCGCGCACTGGCGCGCGACTATGCGCCGGTCAACGCCGGCAAGAACCCCAAACCGCTGCAGGGAGGCACCGTGGCCGCGCGCGGGACGGGTCACGGTATTCGCGTCCTCGGGGCGCCGCCGGCCAGCATACGCTGCGACCACGCGATCCTGCGCGACAGTACCGCTGCCGCCGCGCTACGGGGCAGCAAGTACATCGACCTCGTCAATCAATTGAACCGGCCCGACACGGCGGACGAGCGAGATGAGGTGGGCGAGATGGTGTCTGTGCCTTCGGCGGCAGCCGACAGCTGGAACAGTATCAAGGATGTCCGCATCCCGACCGCTGGCGCGACCAAAGCTCAGCGCACGACCTCGCAGCTGCAAGCGGCGCTGGCCACGGCACTCAAAGGCAAACACGGTGCGGTGGTGGTCGAGCTCTTGCCGGATACGTATACCGAGACCAAGGGCATCGGGCACTGGAGCTGCTCTGACGAAGGCATGATCGCTCAGTGGCAAGTTGCAAGAGATGCGATTCAGGCCGCGAAAATTACGAAGGACAATCTCGTCATCAGCTTTGCCAGCGCCGATGTCGACGAGTTGAAGCGCATGAAGCAAGTGATCGCAAAAGCAGTCGCCCCGATTGACGCGGACGGGGCAAACGGGATGATCGCCATGCTCGACGACGACAGCGATTCCGATAACGACGACGAACTTCCGATAGTAACTTCACGCCTGTCGGGCCGCCAATGAAAACGCCGCCACCTTCGGAAGGATGACGGCGCTTTTCATCTGCCGGACTGACTGCGCATCGGGGCGATTGCCCCGCCATGTCAGGCGGCCTTGGCCTGTGCGATGACACCCGACAGCAATTCCAGCATCAGGTCGATCTCTTCAGTCGTCACATTCAGTGCGGGCATGAAGCGCAGCAGGTCCGGGCGCGGCGAGTTCAGCAGCAGGCCTTGCGGCGCGAGGTCACGCGCGATGTCGACGATCTTGCCGCCGATCGGCGAGCCCAGCTTCAGCGCGCGCAGCAAGCCTTCGCCGCGTTCGCCTTCGAGGCCATGCTTGTCGCACAGCTTCAGCAGGCCGGCCTTCAGGTAATGGCCCTTGTCGACCACGGATTGCAGGAAGCCCGGCGCCAGCAGTGCTTCCAGCACTGCGATGCCGACCGCCGTCATCAGCGGATTGCCGTTGTAGGTGCCGCCCTGTTCGCCCGGCTCGAAGACGGCGACTGATTCGGTGCACAGCAGCGCCGACAGCGGCACGCCGCCGCCGATGCCTTTGCCGAGGGTCATGATGTCCGGTTCGATGCCGGACAGCTGGTAAGCAAACAGTTCGCCGGTGCGGCCCATGCCGGACTGCACTTCATCAACGATCAGCAGCAAGTTGTGTTTCTTCGTCAGCGCACGCAGGTCCTGCATGAATTCTTTTGACGCCGGGATTACGCCGCCTTCACCCTGCACCGGTTCCAGCATCACGGCCACGGTCTTGTCGGAGATCAGTCTCTCGACGCTGGCCAAGTCATTCAGGTCGGCCTTCACGAAGCCCGGCACTTGCGGCGCAAACATCGTGTCCCAGCCGGCCTTGCCGGATGCCGACATGGTCGCGATCGTGCGGCCGTGGAAGCTGTGGTCGAAGGTGATGATCTCGTAGCGGTTTTCACCGGCCGCATTCTTGTTCAGCTTGCCCCATTTGCGTGCCAGCTTGATCGCGCCTTCATTGGCCTCGGCGCCGCTGTTGGCAAAGAACACGCGGTCGAAGCACGAGTGCTTGGTCAGCAGCGATGCGAGCTTGATCGACGGCTCATTGAAGAAAGCCGGCGACGGGTTGATCAGCTTCTTGCCTTGCTCGACCAGCGCATCCGCGATGCACTGTGGCGCATGGCCGAGGCAATTCACCGCCCAGCCTTGCAGCCAGTCGAGATAGCGCTTGCCTTGATGGTCGGTCAGCCACATGCCCCGGCCTTCGGTGAATACCAGCGGCGGGCGGTTCGTGATGAAAAGCAGGGCGTTGGTATCGTATTGTTCGAATTGCATGGCGACGGAGAGGGGCGGGTTCGTGGTTCGGCGGGCGGCGCAACGGGCAGCCTGCCCGTTGTCTGTGTCAAGGTGATGTCAGGCCGCAGCGAGGTCGGCCTCGGAGGTGAAAGAGTCGGCGTAGAACTCCTCTTCCGGCAGCTTGCAGTGGCTGATGAAATCACGCTGTGCGGACTCGACGACGACCGGCGCGCCGCAAGCGTAGACCTGATGGGCGGACAGGTCCGGCAAGTCTTCCATCACCGCGCGGTGCACGAAGCCGGTACGGCCGGCCCAGCCATCTTCCGGCAGCGCGTCCGACACCACCGGCACATAGCGGAAGTTGGGCAGCGTGCGTGCCCATTCCTCGCACAGCGCATGCATGTACAGGTCTTGCGGACGGCGGCCGCCCCAGTACAGCGTGACCGGGCGGGTCGACTTCGAATGCGCCCAATGCTCGACGATGGCCTTGACCGGCGCAAAGCCGGTGCCGGAGGCGAGCAGCACGACGGGCTTGTCCGAATCTTCGCGCAGGAAGAAGGTACCCAGCGGGCCTTCGAAGCGCAGGATGTCGCGCTCCTTCATTGCACCGAACACGTGGTCGGTGAAGACGCCGCCCGGCATGTGGCGGATGTGCAGCGTCATCAGTTCGTCCGCATGCGGCGGTGTGGCCATGCTGTAGGCACGACGCTTGTTATCTTTCAGCAGGAATTCCACATACTGGCCGGCCTTGAACTGCATGCGCTCGGTGGCGGGCAGTTGCAGTGACACGATCATCACGTCATCGGCGGCGCGCTCGAGTTTAGCGACGCGCACCGGCACTTTCTTGATCGGGAAGTCGCCGACACCCAGCACTTCGCGCGCTTCGATGGTGACGTCCGAGGTCGGTACCGCGCAGCAGAACAGGGTCTGGCCGGCTTGCTGTTCGGCCGCCGGCAGCGCACGTTCCTGATGCGTGCCGAGGGTCACGCTGCCATCGACCAGCTTGCCCTTGCAGCTGCCGCAGGCGCCGTTCTTGCAGCCATAGGGCAGGCCGACGCCGTGACGGATGGCGGCGGCAAGGATGGTTTCATCGGCTTCGCAGCTGAACTGCCGGCCACTGGGATTAACGCTAACCTGGAACGTCATACAATCTCGCGAATATGAAAAAGAATTTTGTACCGGGCAGGCCGCGCCTGCTGCTGGTCGGTTGCGGCGACGTCGGCATGCGGCTGCTGCCGCTGCTGCTGCGTGACCGCTTTCGCGTATTCGCCGTGACCAGCCAGACTGCCCGTGTGGCCGAACTGCGTGCCGCCGGCGCCACGCCTGTCGTCGCCAACCTCGACCATGCAGACAGCTTGCATCGTTTGCAAGGTTTGGCACCTACCGTCGTACACTTGGCACCGCCGCCCGCAGATGGCCGTCAGGACCGTCGTACCCGGAATCTGACCCGCATTTTACCAAGACACGGCACCCTCGTTTATGTGAGTACCACGGGTGTTTATGGCGATTGCGGCGGCGCGCTGTTCGACGAAACCCGGTCGGTGTCACCGGTGAATGCGCGCGCGCAGCGTCGTGTCGATGCCGAACAGGTGCTGCGGCGCTGGGCCCGGCGCGCGCAGGCCCGCTTGTCCATCCTGCGCGTGCCGGGCATTTATGCGGCCGACCGGCTGCCAGTCGAGCGTTTGCAAAAGGGCACGCCGGCGCTGCGCGACGATGACGATGTGTATACCAACCACATCCACGCCGATGACCTGGCGCAGATCATCGCGCTGGCCATCTTCCGCGCGCGGCCCTTGCGCGTCTATCACGCGGTCGATGACTCCGACCTGAAGATGGGCGAGTACTTTGAGCAGGTGGCTGATGCATTTGGCTTGCCGCATCCGCCCCGGCTGGCGCGCGCCGAGCTGGCGCAGCAGGTGTCACCGATGATGTTGTCATTCATGTCCGAGTCGCGTCGACTGAAGAACGAGCGCATCAAGGCCGAACTCGGCGTGCGCCTGCATTACCCGACAGTGGCCGACTTGCTGGCCCGCGTTCGACACGCTGGCAGTTGAACCGTTTGCAGCGAGCGCGTCGAGCGACGTGTGTCAGACCGGCGTTCCCACCGCCGACTTGATACCGTTCACCCACGAACGTGCCGGCATCTTGGTCTGCTCGCGGATCACGGCGGCACGCTCGTACAAATCCGCGAAATCCAGCTCGGGCACCTGCTTGAACGCGAGCACGACGATATTGCCTTCGTGGACCTCGGGCAGCGCAATCACGGCGTCGAACGCCGGGTAGATCGCCGCCAGATTTTTCTTGTAGCTCGGGTGGTCGCCGAACAGGTTGATGGTGGCAATCCCGTTTGACGTCAGGCAGTTCGCACAGGCGCGGTAGAACTCCGGCGTGTCCAGCACCGGGCCGCGCGCGGTGGCGTCATACAGGTCAATTTGCAGCACATCGACCTTGCGCCGGTGGCGCGGGTCCTGCACGAAGTCCATCGCATCCATTTCCAGCACCGTCAGTTTGTCGTCGTCCGGTGGCAGTTTGAACATAGAGCGGCAGACATCGATCACTGACGGGTTCAATTCGACGGCCGTGACCTGTGCCTGCGGATACCAGAGCTTGCCGGCCTTGGTCAGCGCGCCGGTGCCCAGGCCCAGCTGCACGATGCGCGCGGGCTGGTCGAGGAACAGCATCCAGGCCATCATCTGCTGCGCGTATTCGAGCTCGATATGGTCCGGTTTGCGGATGCGCATCGCGCCTTGCACCCACTCGGTACCGAAATGCAGGAAGCGCACGCCATCTTGCTCGGACAGGGTCACGGGCGCGAACTTGGGCTTGCGGGGCGGGGCGGCGGTTCTGGACGGGGCGGGACGGCGGGACATGGGCGATATCGGTCGGGGATGAACCGGGTTCAGGTCAGCAAAGCCCGCCACTTTACTAGCTTTTGCTCGAAAGACAGCTGCGCATGGGCCGGCGACGTTGACGGCAGCAGCAGCGTGCGGAACCCGGCGGCCTCGAATTGCGGCGCGAAGCGGCCCGAGGTCTTGCCATTGAAGGCGATGGTGCGCAGCGCCGGAAAACCGTGGTGCAGCACTGAAAAATCCGCGGCCTGCGCGTCGCGAATGGATGCATCAAGGCTGCCCTCGCGTCGGCAGACATCGATCACATCCCACAGACCGATGCGATGCCGGGCCAGCCGGGACAGCCGTTCCGGATAGGCCAGCGGGACGAGCTCCTCCTCCAGTACTGCCGACAGCAGCCGCCAGAACTGGTTGCGCGGGTGTGCATAGTACTGGCCAGCCGCCAGTGAGGCTTCGCCGGGAAAGCTACCCATGATCAGCAGCGTCGCATCGGCTTGCATGGCGGGCGGGAAGCCGGTCAGCAGCGGGGAGGCGGGTCGGGTTTCGGAAGCAGCCATTAAGGAATTGTAGAGGGGAGCGCCGGAAGCTGCGGGGTAGAATCCGCGAACCGATCCGCATAAAGGAGTCAGTTCATGGCAGCAGTGGACAAGCAGCCGATCATGCTCATCACCGGCGGCAGCCGCGGCATAGGCGCGGCAACCGCGCTGCTGGCAGCCGAACGCGGCTGGCAGGTGGCGATCAGTTATCTGGGCAATGCATCGGCCGCCGATGCGGTGGTGGCACAGATCCGCGCCAACGGCGGCAACGCACTTGCGGTGCAGGCCGATGTCGGCGTCGATGAAGATGTGCGGCGCCTGTTCGAGACCGTCGATGACAAACTGGGCCGCCTTAGGTCGCTGGTCAACAATGCCGGCATGCTCGAACTGCAGACCCGTCTCGACCAGATGGACCTCGCGCGCTGGCAGCGCGTGTTCAGCGCCAATGTGTTTGGCAGCTTCCTGTGCGCGAAGCAGGCGGTGCTGCGCATGTCGACCCGCCACGGCGGCGCTGGCGGCAGCCTCGTCAATGTGTCGTCGGCTGCGGCGCGCATCGGCTCGCCGAATGAATTCATCGACTATGCGGCGGCCAAGGGCGCGGTCGATTCGATGACGATAGGGCTGGCCAAGGAAGTCGCCGCCGAAGGCATACGCGTGAACGCGGTGCGGCCGGGACTGATCTATACCGACATCCATGCGAGCGCCGGCGAACCGGGCCGCGTGGATCGCGCAAAGGCCGGCGTGCCCATGCAGCGCGGCGGCACCGCAGCGGAAGTGGCCGAGGCCATCATGTGGCTGGCGTCGGAACAGTCGTCGTATGTGACGGGCACTTTGCTGGACGTGACCGGCGGTCGCTGATCTGCGCTCAGGTATGGCCCTGCCGGCAGAGGCAGGGTCGAAAAAATCCCGGTTTGTGCCGGGATTTTTTACTTCAGTCGATCAACTCAAGGACCCGCTCTGTTGGTCGGCACAGCCGTGCGCCCTTGCGGGTGATGACGACCGGACGATTGATCAATACCGGATGCGCGAGCATCGCGTCGATCAGTTCATCGTCGGTTTTGCCGGCATCGTTCAGGCCCAGCTCGGCGTAGATCGCTTCCTTGTCGCGCAACAGCGCCCGCACCGGCTCGCCGGTCGCGCGGACGGTTGCCAGCAGCGTTGCCCGATCCGGCGTGTCCTGCAGGTACGGCACGATCGTGGGCTCGATGCCGCGCTCGCGCAGCAGCGCCAGCGCGCCGCGCGAATTGCTGCAGTTCGGGTTGTGCCAGATCGTGACGCCGGCATCGCTGTCCGCGCTCATTTCAACGACATCCCGAGCAGCATGTCATTGAGCTTCTTCACGAAGCCTGCCGGGTCCAGCAGCTGACCGCCTTCGGCCAGCATCGCCTGGTCGAACAGGATGCTGGTCCAGTCGTCGAACTTCGCCTCTTCATACTTCAGGCGCTGCACCAGCGGGTGGTTCGGATTGATCTCGAGGATGGGCTTGGAGTCCGGTGCCTTCTGGCCCGCCGCCTTCAGCATGCGCAACAGGTTGCCCGACAGCTCATGCTCGCCGGCGACCAGGCAGGCCGGCGAATCGGTCAGGCGGAAGGTGATGCGCACGTCGGCAGCCTTCTCGGCCAGCGAGGTCTTCATCTTCTCGACCAGATCCTTGTACTCGGTCGCGGTCTCTTCCTTCTGCTTCTTCTCGGTCTCGTCTTCCAGCTTGCCGAGGTCGAGGTCGCCCTTGGCCACCGACAGCAGCTGCTTGCCGTCGAACTCGGTCAGGAAGGACAGCATCCATTCGTCGACGCGATCGGTCAGCAGCAGCACTTCGACGCCTTTCTTGCGGAAGATCTCGAGGTGCGGGCTGTTCTTCGCTGCGGTGTAGCTGTCGGCGGTGACGTAATAGATCTTGTCCTGGCCATCCTTCATGCGCGCCACATAGTCGCCCAGCGACACGTTCTGCGCATCGTTGTCGTTGTGGGTGCTGGCAAAGCGCAGCAGTTTGGCGATGCGCTCCTTGTTGGTCGCGTCTTCACCGACGCCTTCCTTCAGCACCTGGCCGAACTCCTGCCAGAAGCCGGCGTACTTGTCCTTTTTCTCCTGCTCGTCCGCGTTCGCCAGTTCTTCCAGCATGCCCAGCACACGCTTGGTCGAGCCTTCGCGGATGACTTTCACGTCGCGCGATTCCTGCAGGATTTCACGCGACACGTTCAGCGGCAGGTCGTTGGAGTCGATCACGCCCTTCACGAAGCGCAGGTAGACCGGCATCAGCTGCTCGGCATCGTCCATGATGAACACGCGCTTGACGTACAGCTTGATGCCGCCGCGCTGGTTGCGGTCCCACAGGTCGAACGGCGCCTTGGCCGGGATGTACAACAGCTGCGTGTATTCGCTGCGACCCTCGACGCGGTTGTGCGTCCAGGTCAGCGGGTCGGCATAGTCATGCGACACATGCTTGTAGAACTCCTTGTACTGCTCTTCAGTCACGTCGGACTTGCTGCGCGCCCACAAAGCGCTGGCCTGGTTGATGGTTTCGAGCTCGTCGCGGACCACCATGTCCTTTTTTTCGTCGTCCCATTCTTCCTTGCGCATCTTGATCGGCAGCGAGATGTGGTCCGAGTACTTGCGGATCACGGACTTCAGCTGCCAGGCGGAAAGGAACTCGTCTTCGCCTTCGCGCAGGTGCAGGATGATGCGGGTGCCGCGCTGCGGCTTGTCTATCGTCTCGACCGTGAAGTCGCCTTCGCCGCGCGATTCCCAGCGCACACCCTGGTCGGCCGGCAGGCCGGCGCGGCGCGACTCGACCGTGATGCGGTCGGCGACGATGAAGCCCGAATAAAAGCCGACGCCAAACTGGCCGATCAGGGCCGCGTCTTTTTGCTGGTCGCCGGACAGTCGCGAGAAGAATTCCTTGGTGCCGGACTTGGCGATCGTGCCCAGATGGTCGATCGCTTCCTGTTGCGACAGGCCGATGCCATTGTCGGCGATGGTGATGGTGCGCGCATCCTTGTCGACCTCGACATGGATCGCCAGCTCGCTATCGTTGTCGAACAGCGCGGCATGGTTGATGGCTT
>JBDKLN010000059.1:0-20321 GCA_039806045.1 Pseudomonadota bacterium | reverse complement strand
TTCGACGGCTTCGTGCACGCGATCGGCTTTGCGCCGCGCGAAGCGATCGCCGGTGATTTCCTCGACGGCCTGAGCCGCGAGAATTTCCGCATCGCGCATGACATTTCCGCGTACAGCTTCCCGGCGATGGCCAAGGCTGCGCTGCCGATGCTGTCGCAGGACGCGGCGCTGCTGACGCTGTCGTATCTGGGCGCGATGCGCGCCCTGCCGAACTACAACACGATGGGCCTCGCGAAAGCGTCGCTCGAAGCCAGCGTGCGCTACCTCGCCGAGTCGCTGGGCAAGCATGGCGTGCGCGTGAACGGCATCTCGGCCGGCCCGATCAAGACGCTGGCGGCATCGGGCATCAAGGACTTCGGCAAGATCCTGAACTTCGTCAAAGAGAATGCGCCGCTGCGCCGCAACGTGACCACCGAAGACGTCGGCAATGCGTCGGCCTTCCTGCTGTCGCGCCTTGCGGCCGGCATCACCGGCGAGATCACCTATGTCGATGGCGGCTTCTCGCAAGTCGTGGCCGGCATGGGCAGCGACGACTAAGCATCCGCTGCCAAACCGGCAACCCGCTTCAGGAAATGCCCGGCTCCGTCCGGGCTTTTTTGTTGGAATTCAAGGATCTGCACACGCTGCGCGGAATTCCTGTAGAATTCACGCCGCGCTGCAACAAACAGCGCGACCATGCATCGCAGATCGTCAGCATTGTCCATAAAGCCCTCCCGCCCCCGGGTGCTGCAAGTCAGGCACCCACCCGGCGCAAAGCTTTTGTGCCGAAATCTCTCTGAATCCTGTACCCGAGCGCATCGCGCTCACCGCAGAGCCTGATTTTTCGTCGTCGCTGCCAGCGTTGCCTTTATCAGTCGTCCGTCTGACCGCCTTCACCGTGCGGCACCGGACAGTCCGTGGCTTTTGCCGCGCCTACAGACAAGGGCGCAGCGGCGGCCGTGGCAACCCGTTTGAAAGAAGAATCATGACGTTTGAAGAAATCGGCCTGCATCCCCTGGTCCTGAAAGCCCTCGCCGACGCCGGCTACACAGAACCGACCCCGGTGCAGCAGCAAGCCGTGCCGGCCGCCATCGAAGGCCGGGACCTGCTCGTGTCGTCGCAGACCGGCTCCGGCAAGACCGCCGCCTTCATGCTGCCGGCGCTGCACCGCCTGGCCAGCGCTGCGGTCGAGCCACAGCAAGGTCAGGGCAAGACCCCCAACCAGCAAGCGCAGGCCGCACGTGCCCGTGGCGAGCGTCCGCGCTTTGCGCCCGCACGCCCGAAGATGCTGGTGCTGACCCCGACGCGCGAACTGGCGCTGCAAGTCACCACCGCCACCGACAAATACGGCGTGCACATGCGCCGCGTGAAGGCCGTGTCCATCCTTGGCGGCATGCCTTACCCGAAGCAGATGCAACTGCTGTCGCGCAATCCGGAAATCCTGGTCGCAACGCCGGGCCGCCTGATCGACCACATGGAATCGGGCAAGATCGATTTCTCGCAACTTGAAATGCTGGTGCTGGACGAAGCCGACCGCATGCTGGACATGGGCTTCATCGATGACATCGAAATGATCATCAGCAAGACCCCGGACACGCGCCAGACCATGCTGTTCTCGGCCACGCTCGACGGCATGGTCGGCAACATGGCACGCCGCATCACCAAGGACCCGATGCTGATCCAGATCGCCGGTTCGGCCACCAAGCATGAAAACATCCAGCAGCGCGTGCACTTCGTCGATGACCTGTCGCACAAGAACCGCCTGCTCGACCACCTGCTGCGCGATGTGGCGATCGACCAGGCCGTGGTGTTCACCGCGACCAAGCGCGATGCCGACACCATCGCCGACCGCCTGAACATCGGCGGCTTCGCTGCCGCTGCGCTGCATGGCGACATGAACCAGGGCGCGCGCAACCGCACGCTGAACAGCCTGCGCCGTGGCCAGGTGCGCGTGCTGGTGGCAACCGATGTCGCCGCGCGCGGCATCGACGTGCCGGGCATCACCCACGTGTTCAACTTCGACCTGCCGAAATTCCCGGAAGACTACGTGCACCGCATCGGCCGTACCGGCCGTGCCGGCCGCAATGGTATCGCCGTGTCGCTGGTCAACCATGCCGAAGGCGTGCACGTGAAGCGCATCGAGCGCTTCACCAAGCAATCGATCCCGGTCGACGTGATCGAAGGCTTCGAGCCGACCCGCGCCGCAGCACCGCGTCGTCCGAAGCCGAATGGCTGGCGTCCGGGCGATGGTCGCGAAGGCCGCAAGAACTTCGGTGGTGGCCATGGCGGTAACGGTGGCAACGGTGGCAACGGTGGCAATGGCGGCGGATACGGCAAGTCGGGCTACGGCAACTCGAACAATGCGAGCAAGCCGGGCCAGCGCACCTTCGCCAAGCCGGGCGCACCGCGCAAGGATGGCGGCTGGCAAGGCGGTCAGCGCAACGAAGGCCGTTCGCAGCCGCGCCACGAAGGTGGCCGCAATGATCGTGGCCACCGCAACTAAGGGCTCACAGGCCTGACACCTGAGCGGCCGCGCGCAGGCGGCCCGCAGCAATGGCTCCCCTTCGGGAGCCATTGTCGTTTGTGCGGCTTGTGCGGCTCATGCGAAAAGCGCTGCGAGTGCGGCGGGCCCCGCCCGCATCAGCGATAATTCGGGGAATTGAATCGGAGCCCCGGATGAATGCCCCTGAAACACTGCGACTGACCTCGTTCTCCCATGGCGGCGGCTGCGGCTGCAAGATCGCGCCCGGCCTGCTGTCGGACATCCTGAAGCAGACCACAGGCTTCCCGGCCCCGCCGCAGCTGCTGGTCGGCATCGAGACCGCTGACGATGCGGCGGTCTACCAGCTCAATGATGAGCAGGCACTGATCGCGACGACGGATTTCTTCATGCCCATCGTCGACGATCCTTTCGATTTCGGCCGCATCGCCGCGACGAATGCGATCTCCGATGTATATGCAATGGGCGGCACGCCCATCATGGCGCTGGCACTGGTCGGCATGCCGATTGACAAGTTGCCGGTCGAGACCATCGGCCGCATCCTGGCCGGCGGCGAATCGGTCTGCGCTGCAGCGGGCATTCCGGTCGCCGGCGGACACACGATCGATTCAGTCGAGCCGATTTACGGTCTGGTGGTGATGGGCCTGGTGCATCCGAAAAAACTCAAGCGCAATGCCGACGCGAAGCCCGGCGACAAGCTGGTGCTGGGCAAGCCGCTCGGCGTCGGCATCTACTCGGCCGCGCTGAAGAAAGGCGCGCTCGATCAGGCTGGGTATGCGGCGATGATCGCCAGTACCACCAAACTCAACACGCCGGGCCGCAAGCTGTCCGAGCTGCCGGGCGTGCATGCATTGACCGATGTCACCGGCTTTGGCCTGCTCGGCCATGCGCGCGAGATGGCGCTGGGTGCGAAGCTTGCTGCGCGCATCGCGATGCCGCAGGTCGTTTTCCTGCCGGGTGTCGAGGCACTGGCGGCGCAGGGCTTCATCACCGGCGCATCCGGCCGCAACTGGGCCGGCTATGGCAAGGACGTGAGGCTGGCCGATGGCATCACGCCGCAACAGCAAGCCTTGCTGTGCGACCCGCAAACTTCGGGCGGATTGCTGGTGGCTTGTGCGCCGGAAGCCGTCGATGATGTGCTCGCGCTGTTCCGTGCCGAAGGCTTTGCGCAGGCCACCGTGGTCGGCGAGATGGCCGAGGGTACGCCGGGCATCGACGTCATCGCCTGAGGGGCTGGCCGTCAGCGCACTAGCTGCACGCCGCACGCCGCTGCACTGCCAGGTAGCTGACGGCGGCAAGAAATTCCGGTAGCTGATGCGCATGGCCCGTTGGCGTGTCGGCTGACGAGCCGCGCAGCACCTGCTGGTTCACCATGAACTTGCGGTTGTATTCGCCTGCGGCGCCTGCTGCCTGTCGGTAGCCCGGATGCGTGCCATAAGAACTGGCCGTCCATTGCCAGCATTCGCCAAACAACTGCGCGAGCCCGTCGCGCCGGATAATACTCGGGCCAGAAGGTAATCGCGCCGAACAAGGCGCGGCCCAGCTCCTCATCGAAATAGCGCGGCGGCACCCGGGGCGGCCATGCATACAGGCCGTCGAGCAAGTCGTGATGCGATTCGGCATCGCGGCGCCGCAGGTCGATCAGGCGTGGCAAGACGCCCTGTCCCTCCAATCCGCCGCACTCTGCAAGTTGCATTCCGTCCTGCCTGACGGCATTCCCGCTGCGTTGCTACACTGGTGCGGTTTGCCGCCACCGTTGCCTGCCGCCTCTACCGATGAATCTGAACGAAGCGCCCGAAGCTCCCATGAGGAACGTGAACGCCAGCCCGCCCGGGCAAGCGCCTGCCGCGCTCGAATGCCGGCAGCTGGGCAAGGCATTCGGCGCGCGCAGCGTGTTGCACGGACTGGATTTCCGGCTGCAAGCCGGCGAGTATGTGGCGATCATGGGCGAGTCCGGCGTCGGCAAATCGACGCTGCTGAACCTGATCGCGGGGCTCGATGCGCCGGACTGCGGCACGCTGCTGATCGATGGCCAGCCGCTCGACGCACTTGACGATGACGCCGCCACGCGGTTGCGCCGCGCGAAGCTCGGCTTCGTGTTTCAGGCCTTCCACTTGCTGCCGCACCTGAATCTGTTGCAGAACGTGGCGCTTCCGCTGAAGCTCAACGGCCTGCCCGACGCGCGCGCGACAGAGATGCTGGCCGCCGTCGGGCTGGCCGGACGCGAACATGACTTCCCGCGTCAACTGTCCGGCGGCGAGATGCAGCGCGTCGCCATCGCGCGCGCACTCGCGCATCGCCCGCGGCTGCTGCTGGCCGATGAGCCGACCGGCAACCTCGATCCGGACACCGCCGCCGAGATCCTGCGATTGCTGAAGGACGAAATCCGCGACAGCGGCGCTGCCGCCGTGGTCGTCACGCATTCGCCGCTGGCCGCGTCCAGCGCCGACCGTGTGCTGCTGCTGGCACGGGATGGACTGCATGAACTGTCGCGCGAACAACTGGCGGCGCGATGAAGGAGACCCTGCGCTGGCTGGTGGCAGGTGAGTGGCGAGCGCATCCGGGCCGTGTCGCCGTGGCCGTGCTGGCGATTGCGATCGGCGTGGCGCTCGGCTTCGGCATCCATCTCGTCAACACCGCCGCCTTCAGCGAATTCTCGGCCGCTGCACGCAGCTTGTCCGGCAGCGCCGATTTGCAGTTGCGCGCGCGCAGCGCGAGCTTCGACGAAAACCTGTACGCCGACATCGCGGCGATGCCATCGGTCGCCATTGCGTCGCCGGTGCTGGAACTGGACTTGCCGCTGCCGGGACAGCGCTCGCCATTGAAGCTGGTGGCCATCGACAGTTTCCAGGCCTCTGGCATTGCCCCCGATCTGCTCGGCGTGCCGGCCGATGGCGATGCGATGGCTGCGTTGCGTGCCGACAGCGTCTTCCTGTCCCCGGCAGCAATGGACGGCCTGCACCTGAAGCCAGGCGATACGCTGGCCGTGCAAAGCGGCACCCGCAGCGTGCCACTGCGCGTGGCTGGCACCCTGCTGCGCTCGCGCGCAGGACAGCGCTTGGCGGTGATGGACATCGGCGGCGCGCAATGGCGGTTTGATCGCATCGGCCAGTTATCGCGAATGGATTTGCGGCTGACTGAGGGTGTTGATCGCCTCGCCGTGAAAAGCGCCATCGAGCAACGCTACGGCAACAGCGTGGTCGTGGTCGAGGACCATGACCAGGACCAGCGGACGGCAACGCTGTCGCGCGCCTACCGGGTCAATCTGTCGGTGCTGGCGATGGTGGCGCTGTTCACCGGCGCCTTCCTGGTGTTCTCGACGCAGGCCCTGTCGGTGCTGCGCCGCCGGCCGCAATTCGCGCTGCTGCGTACGCTGGGCATGACGCGTCGCGAGCTGCTGTTGCAGGTGATGGCCGAAGGCACGCTGCTGGGCGTGACCGGATCGGCCATCGGCATCGCGCTCGGTTACCTGCTGGCGAGCGGTGTGCTTGCGCTGTTTGGCGGCGACCTCGGTGGTGGCTATTTCCCCGGCGTACAGCCGGTCGCGCATGTCAGCCCGTGGGCCGCCACCGGCTATTTCATCGCTGGCAGTGGCGTTGCGCTGCTGGGCAGCCTGTCGCCGGCGCTCGAAGCCGCACGCGCAAGACCGGCCGCAGCACTGAAGGCGGGCAGCGAGGAAGTCGCGCTGGCGCCGCTGGCCTCGCCGTGGCCGGCGTTGTGCGCGATCGTGGCCGGCGGCGTGCTGGCATGGCTGCCACCGCTGTCGGGTCTGCCCGTCTTCGGTTATCTCGCCATCGCCTTGCTGCTGGTCGGCAGCATCGCGCTGATGCCGCGCGCCGCCGCCATGATGTTTGCGATGCTGGCCAGGCGCACCGCAAGCACGGCCGGCATGACCGCCACGAAAGGCGTGATGCGCGAACTGGCGCTGGCGCGCCTGGCTAATGCACCGAACCAGGCCGCGATTGCGCTGGGCGGCGTGCTGGCCAGCTTCGCATTGATGGTGGCGATGGCGATCATGGTGGCCAGCTTTCGCGTGTCCGTCGACGACTGGCTGCAGCAATTGCTGTCGGCCGATGTTTATGTGCGCATTGCCAGCGGCGCCAATAGCAGCACCGATGCGGCACGGCTGAAGCCGGACGAGCAGCAGGCCATTGCAAGCTTGCCGGCGGTGGCGCGCGCGGAGCGCACGCGCTGGCTGTCGCTGGCGCTGGATCCATCGCGCCCGAACGTGGTGCTGATCGCGCGCTCGATCAATGCCGGCGACCCGGCGCAGGCGATGCCGCTGGTGGGCGATTCGCTGAAGGACCTCGAGCGACCGGTATGGATTTCGGAAGCGATGCTTGACCTGTATGGCTGGCGGGTCGGGCAGTCGGTGCCGCTGCCGCTGGCGGGCAAGTCCACGATGTTTACGGTCGCCGGTGTCTGGCGCGACTATGCGCGGCAGACCGGTTCGATACAGATGCGGCTGCAGGATTATCAGGACATCACCGGCGACAAGGACGTCAACGACCTGTCCCTGTGGCTGCAGCGCGGCCGCGACGATGCAGCCACTGACCCTGCCGGCATCCGCGATTTTCGCCGCCAATGGCAGCGACTGCCGTTCGCAGCGTCGCTCGACGTCGTTGAACCTTCGGAAATCCGAGCCATCAGCCTGACGATCTTCGACCGCAGCTTCGCTGTCACCTACCTGCTGGAAGCGGTGGCGATCGTGATCGGCATGTTCGGCGTCGCCGCCACGTTTTCCGCGCAGGCGCTGTCGCGCGCGAAGGAATTCGGCATGCTGCGCCATCTTGGCATGTCACGTCGGCAGATACTGGGCATGCTGGCCGGCGAAGGCGCGCTGCTGGCGGCGCTGGCGATCAGTGTCGGCTTCCTGGTGGGCTGGTGCATCAGCCTGGTGCTGGTGTTCGTGGTGAACCCGCAGTCCTTCCACTGGACGATGGCGTTGCACATGCCATGGGGACTGCTGGCGATCGTGGCGACTGCCTTGCTGCTATCGGCGGCGCTGACGGCACTGGTCTCGGGACGGATGGCCGTCGCCGGCAGCGCGGTGCGCGCCGTCAGGGAGGATTGGTGATGGACCACCTTCACACGCTGCGAGGCCGGCTGGCGCAGGCATCCGCGATGCTGGCCCTCATCGGCTGCGTTGGCCTGCCCTCTACGTCGTCGGCCGACCATGCGGCGAGGCAATCGCCACCGTCGCGCGACACCACACGCTTTGCAGCGGTAACTGCCGGCAAATCACCGGTGTTCCCGCGCGACTACGGCGCGCATCCCGACTTTCGTACCGAGTGGTGGTATGTGACCGGCTGGCTGGAAACGCCGGAGCGCAAGCCGCTGGGTTTCCAGATCACGTTCTTTCGTTCTGCGACGGCACATGACCGCCGCAACCCGAGCCGCTTCGCACCCAGGGAATTGATCATTGCGCATGCAGCCGTGTCCGATCCGGCGCTCGGCCGCCTGCAGCATGACCAGAAGATCGCCCGCACAGGTTTCGGGCTGGCCTTTGCAGCGGAAGCGGATACCGACCTCAAGCTTGGCAAATGGACCCTGCGCCGCGGCGCCAATGGCGACTATGCGATCAGCGTGCCGGCCCGCGATTTCGTGCTGAACCTGTCGCTGTCGCCGACGCAGCGCATGATGTTGCAAGGCCAGTCCGGTTATTCGCGCAAGGGACCCCAACCGGAACAGGCGAGCTATTACTACAGCCAGCCGCAGCTGCAGGCCAGCGGCACATTGATCCGTGCCGGCAAGGCGGTGGCCGTGAGCGGCAGCGCATGGCTGGATCATGAATGGTCGAGCACGGTGCTGGATCCGCATGCCGTCGGCTGGGACTGGACCGGCATCAACCTTGACGATGGCGGCGCGCTGATGGCCTTCCGCATACGCCGCGCCGATGGCAGCACGTTGTGGCAGCACGGCGCGCTGCGGGATGCGCGGGGCAAGGTGCGGCAATTCCGCGGCAACCAACTGCGCTTCACGCCTCTGCGACAATGGCGCTCGCCACGCACCGGCGCCAGCTACCCGGTGGCACTGCACATCGATATCGGCGGCACGCCGTGGCAGCTGGTGCCGCTGCAGGACGACCAGGAGCTGGATTCGCGCACCTCGACCGGCGCCGTGTACTGGGAGGGCGCGGTCAGCGTGCAGCGCGACGGCCAGCCGGTCGGGCGCGGCTATCTCGAGCTGACCGGTTACCTGAAAGCTCTGAAACTCTGATGCGCGAATGCACCGCGCAGCCCCGGAACCCGCCACCAATGACAACGACATGAGCACCACAACCGAACGCCCGGCCGCCCGCAGCGGACTGAAAACCCTGGCCGGGCTGCTGCCCTTCCTCGCGCCTTACCGTCGCCGCATTGCGGTGGCCGGCATCGCGCTGGTGGTCGCCGCATCGGCGACGCTGGCCATCCCCTATGGCTTCCGGCAGCTGATCGACCTCGGCTTCACGACGGCGGGCAGCGAACAGGCCGCGAACGTGAACCTGTATTTCCTGGCGCTGTTCGGAGTCGCTTGCGTACTGGCGATCGCGACGGCGGCGCGCTTCTATTCGGTGTCGTGGCTGGGCGAGCGGGTGACCGCCGACTTGCGCGATGCGGTGTACTCGCACGTGCTGCGGCAAAGCCCCGAATTCTTCGAGACCACACAGACCGGCGAAGTGCTGTCGCGACTGACCACCGACACCACGCTGATCCAGACCGTGGTCGGCACCAGCATCTCGATGGCACTGCGCAACCTGTTGCTGCTGGCCGGTGGCCTCGGGATGATGTTCGTCACCAGCAGCAGGCTATCGGCGATCATCCTCGTGATGCTGGTGGCGATCATCCTGCCGATCGTGATCGCGGGCCGCCGCGTGCGCAAATTGTCGCGCGCCTCGCAAGACCGCATCGCCGATGCCTCAGGATTGGCCGGCGAAAAGCTGAACGCGATCGCCATCGTGCAAGCCTTCGCGCAGGAAGTGCGCGAAGCGAAGCGCTTCAGCGACGCGGTCGAGCGGGCCTTCGGCACTGCGATCGACCGTGTGCGCGCACGCGCGATGCTGACGGTGCTGGCCATCCTGCTGGTGTTTGGCGCGATCGTGTTCGTGCTGTGGCTGGGCGCGCATGCGGTGCTGGAAGGCCGCATGAGCGCGGGCGAGCTCGGGCAATTCATCCTGTACGCGGTGATCGTGTCGGGCGCGATCGGTGCCTTGTCCGAAGTGCTGGGCGATGCGCAGCGCGCGGCAGGCGCCAGCGAACGCTTGCTGGAATTGCTGGACGAACGCTCGCCGATTGCGTCGCCAGCCCTGCCGCAGCGCTTGCCGGCGCGCGCCGCGAACGGATCGGCGCTGCAGCTGACGCAGCTCAGTTTCAGCTATCCGTCGCGCCCGGACACGGCATCGCTGTCCGACCTGTCATTGTCAGTCGCGCCGGGTGAGACGGTGGCCATCGTCGGTCCGTCGGGTGCGGGCAAGACCACCTTGTTCCAGCTGCTGTTGCGCTTCTACGATCCGCAGCACGGGCAGATCCGGCTGGATGGCATCGATATCCGCGACCTCGCACTGGATGACCTGCGCACTGCGATCGGCATCGTGCCGCAGGATACGGTGGTGTTCTCGGCCAATGCGATGGAAAACATCCGCTACGGGCGACCGGAGGCAACGGATGACGAAGTCATCGCTGCAGCGCGGCTGGCGGCCGCGCATGAATTCATCGAACGCCTGCCCGAGGGCTACCAGTCCTTCCTGGGCGAGCGCGGCGTGCGCCTGTCAGGCGGGCAACGGCAGCGCATCGCGATTGCGCGCGCACTGTTGAAGAACCCGCCGCTGCTGTTGCTGGATGAAGCGACCAGTGCGCTTGATGCCGAATCGGAGCGGCTGGTACAGCGCGCACTGGAAGCGGCGATGGTCGGCAGGACGACGCTGGTGATTGCGCACCGGCTGGCGACGGTGCAGCGTGCGACGCGCATCATCGTGATGGAACACGGCCGCCTTGTTGAGGCGGGAACACATGCCGAGCTGGTGGCGGCCGGCGGGCTGTACGCCAGCCTGGCCGCGCTGCAATTCGGACAGCATTGATGAACCATCAGTTCTGCGCGCGCAGGGTGTCCATCACATGGCGCTGCAGTTCATAGAACTCGTCGGCATCGCCGCCGCGTCCCATGTCGATCACGGTCTCGAAGATTTCACGCGCATCGTCCTGCGCGCCGACGCTGGCATAGCACTCTGCCAAACGGAATGCGGCGGGCACCAGCGTCGGATCGATCTGCAGTGACACGGCATAAAAAGTGGCGGCCATCAGCGGATCGCCAAGCAGTTGCAGCGCCATGCCGGCCATGAACATGAAGCGCTGGTCGAGCGGTTTCTGTATCGCCAGGTATAACGATAGCGGCAGCACCTCGTGATAGCGCTGCTGCTGGAAAGCCTCATACGCCTTTTCATACACGCTCTCGAGCACGGCATCCGACACCGGCTCCAGCACCGCGCGCTGCATGCCTTCGGCATAGGTGTCCTGCAGCAGCTTCACCTTGTCCGGCAGTTCGTGGATGCTCTGGTTGACCAGCCCGATGATCAGGCTGACTTCGGCCGACAGCGCGGCATGCTCGTGGCGCGGGATCATGGCGACACCCGTGCAGCGATCAGTTGCAACGCAGCGGCGGCAGAAGCCGCCTCTTCTTGCGAAAGCCGGCCCGAGATTGCGGCCCAGCTGGGCGGCAGCGCGCCAAAGTCGCGCCGACCCAGCATGTCCAGCAATTCCTCGCGGGTGCGGTCGAACAGTTCGCGTCGCGCCGTGGGCACCATGCCGGGCAGGTCGTCGTTTTCCTTGCCAGGCGCTGTCGCACCGGCCGCGCCCGGCGGCGCTAGCGGCGTCAACGAAACGGGGGCCATGCCGCCGGCGCGAACCGCCGCCGGCGGCGGCGCCGCGGCCGACGCATGGCGGGCGGCAAACAGGGCGTCGGTGAGTCGGGTGTTGATGGTCATGTTCAGGCTCCTTTGCCGGGACAGGGGCCGCGCAAGGCGTTTGCGCGCGGGTGGCTGCCCGCAGGCAGCCACCCTGGGTAGCCCGGCACGCTTCCCCGTTCCCCAAAACCGCAAATCCGAACGGCAGCGCGCCGCACGGTAAAATAGCGGGTCAAACCGATGGCAGCACCCGCTGCCGCTCATTCCTCCGGGTCACGACCTCCGTAACGTCATGCGCCAATATCAGGACTTCATGCGCCATGTCTTTGAACATGGCACCGAAAAAACCGACCGCACGGGCACCGGCACGCGCTCGGTTTTCGGTTACCAGATGCGCTTCAACCTGCAAGACGGCTTTCCCATGGTCACGACCAAGAAGCTGCACCTGAAGTCCATCATCCATGAACTGATCTGGTTCCTGGCCGGTTCGACCAACATCGGCTACCTGAAGGACAACGGCGTCACGATCTGGGACGAATGGGCCGATGAACAGGGAAACCTTGGCCCGATCTATGGCTACCAGTGGCGCTCGTGGCCGGCGCCGAATGGCGAGCACGTCGACCAGATCGCCCAGCTGATCGCGCAAATCCGAAGCAACCCGGATTCGCGTCGATTGATCGTTTCGGCCTGGAACGTGTCCGACATCCCGCGCATGAAACTTCCGCCCTGCCATGCGTTCTTCCAGTTTTATGTCGCTGACGGCAAACTGTCCTGCCAGCTGTACCAGCGCAGCGCCGACATTTTCCTCGGCGTGCCGTTCAATATCGCTTCCTACGCGCTGCTCACCCACATGGTGGCCGCGCAGACCGGGCTCGACGTTGGCGATTTCGTCTGGACCGGCGGCGACTGCCACATCTACGCGAACCATGTCGAGCAGGTGAAGGAACAGCTGTCGCGTGATCCGCTGCCCCTGCCCAGACTCGTGCTCAAGCGCAAGCCGGACTCGATCTTCGAATACAACTACGACGACATCGAAGTCGTCGGTTACCAGTCGCACGCCGCCATCAAGGCGCCGGTCGCGGTCTGAGCATCGCCTCCGGCTGACGGACCGGGAATGCCGGTACCGCATCGGCCGGCATCGGCCGCGCGAAGTAATAGCCCTGCGCAATATCACAGCCCAGCTGCTGCAGCGCATCGACCTGCTCGGCCGTTTCCACGCCTTCGGCCACCACTTTCAGTTCCAGGTTGTGGGCGAGCTGGATGATGGATGTGGCAATCGCCGCATCCTTTTCCGAGGTCGTAAGGTGCTTGATGAACTGCTTGTCGATCTTCAGCGCATCGAGCGGGAATTGCTTCAGGTACGCCAGCGACGAATAGCCCGTCCCGAAGTCATCCACCGATAGCCGTATTCCCATGTCCTTGAGGGCCTTGAGCACGCCGCGCGTGGAATCGGTGTTGTTCATCAGGATGCTCTCGGTCAGCTCCAGCTCCAATTGCGACGGAGGCAAGCGGTGCTGCTCGAGAATGCGGTGAATGGCCTGGACCAGGAATTTGTCGGCAAACTGGCGCGCCGACACATTGAGCGCGATCGTGCAGTTTGCGGGCAAGGTGCCACCCCAGGCGACCCGCTGCCGGCAACCGGCGGCAAACACCCATTGGCCTGCCCGCACCATCAGCCCGGTGTCCTCGAGGATGGGGACGAAGACCGACGGCTCGATGGGCTGGTCGCCATGGTTCCAGCGCATCAGGCATTCAAGGCCGACCATGTGCCCGGTCTGCAAGTCCACCTGCGGCTGGTAGTAGAGGTTGAAGCCTTCGTTCTCGACCGCCAGGCGCAGCGCCTGCTCCAGCATCAGGGTCCCTTGCCCGCGCGAATTCATCTCGGGCTGGTAAAACGCATACAGGTTGCGACCGTCGCGCTTGGCCTGGTACATGGCCACGTCTGCCGTGCGCATCAGCGCCTCGATGTCTTCGCCGCATTCGGGATAGGTGGCGATCCCGATGCTGGCGCCGATCGCCACTTCCAGCCCTTCGCGCAGGGTGAAGGGCTTGCGCAGGGCGTTGAGGATCTTGCGTGCGACCGTGGCCGCGTCATCGGCAAACTCGAGGTCGCCGAGCACGATGGTGAATTCATCGCCGCCCAGCCGCGATACCGCGTCATAGGCGCGCACTTGCTCGCGCAGCCGGTGCGCGACGGCTTTCAGCAGCAGGTCGCCGACTTCATGCCCGAGGTTGTCGTTGATGCGCTTGAAGTGGTCGAGGTCGATGAACATCAGCGCCACATGGCTGCCGCCTGAACGACGCACGTGCTCCAGCGCCGCGTGCAAGGCGGCCTTGAACGCATTTCGGTTGCCCAGACCGGTCAGGAAATCGGTCACGGTCTGCTGCCGCAATTCTTCCTCGAGCGCGCGCCGCTCGGTGATGTCCTGGAACACGATGACCTCGCCGTCGATCTTGCCGGCCAGCGGCGAGCGGCAGAACGAAGACAGGAAACGGCTGCCATCGGCACGCCGGAACCAGGCCTCTTCCAATTCGGGCGACACGGCACGATCGAGCTTCAGGAAGATGGCGTCGTTGCCGGACAGGGTCTCCTCCGGCCATTCGGGCCCGTGCAACGCCTGGCTGAACTGAACGAAGTCCTGCCCGATCACTTCGCCGGGCGCACTCGCGAGCATGGCCAGCGCCGCAGGGTTGACGAACTTGACGATGCCGGCCTGGTCGACGCCAATCACGCCTTCGCCGGCCGCATTGAGCATGGATTCGTAATACGCCTTGGTGTTTTCCAATCGCAGGTAAGACTGATGCAGCCGTCGGCGCGCCATGTCCAGCTCGAGGAACAGGGCGACCTTGCTCTGCAAAACGACCGAGCTGACCGGCTTGGTGATGTAATCAATGGCGCCGGCCTGGTAGCCCCGTATGGCCGCCGCCTCGTCGCGCTCGATCGCCGTGATGAAGATGATGGGGACGCTGCGCGTCTTGCGATTGCTGCGCATCAGCCGCGCGACTTCATAGCCGTTCATGACCGGCATCTGCACGTCCAGCAGGACCACTGCAACGTCATGTTCGAGCAGCAATTGCAGCGCTCTCTCGCCGCTGGTGGCCGACAGCAGTTGGCGCCGGCCATCGTCGAGCAGGGCCTCGAGGCTGGCGATGTTTTCAGGCCTGTCGTCTACCAGCAGGATCGTCTGCCGGTAATCCACTTCGGCCACGCGCTTTTCCGGGGAATTCATGGTTCACACCTGTTGTGGTTCCATCCATTTGGCCAGCATGTCGACCAGATCGGCCTGGGTGACGGGCTTGGCCAGGTAATCATCGGCGCCGGCCTGCAGGCATTTTTCGCGATCACCTTTCATCGCATGCGCCGTCAGTGCAATCACGGGGCGCTCGTATTTGCGGTTGAATTTCAGCTCACGGGTCGCTTCGTAGCCATCCATGATAGGCATCATCATGTCCATCAATACGATATCGAAGGTATGTTCGCGTTCGACCACATCGATCGCCTGCTGCCCATTCATCGCGACTTCAACGTCGAAGCCGAGTTCCTCGACCAGACTGGACATCGCATAGATGTTTCGTATGTCATCATCCACCAGCAACAGCCGCTTGCCGGAAAATGGCGTGGCAGAGGCGGTGTCGTTCGATGGGAACGCCGGCGACGCCGGGACCAAGGCCGGCGGCGCCGCGAGGCGCAAGCGAACGGCATCCAGCAGGCGATGCTCGTCATCCATCGATTTTCCCAGCACCAGCACGCGCAGCTCGTTCATGTGTCGCAGCTCGGCCTCGGTCAGCGTATGCGCGGTATTGAGGATCAGGTTGGCCTTGCCCACCAGTTGCTCGTCGAGCAGCGTATCGATCAGTGCAACGCCGCTCATGTCCGGCAACGCGAGGTCCAGCACGATGCACGCAAACGGCCGCCGCCGGCAGGCTTGCAGCGCGGCGCGGCCATCGGAGGCGACCGTGACTTGATAACCCATTTCGCCAATCAGGCGCGCGTAATGGCGGGCCTCGACCTGGTTATCCTCGACCAGCAACACATCGGTGCTCGGGCCCTGCGCAATGTGGTCGGGCGAGGGCAGGGACAACCTGTCGTTGGCGCCGGTCGGCAAGTAAAGCGTGAAGGTGCTGCCCTGCCCTGGCTGGCTGGCCAGCTCAATTGAACCGCCGAGCAATTGCGCAAGCGAACGCGAAATCGACAGGCCAAGGCCGGTGCCGCCAAAACGCCGGCTGGTGGAGCCATCGACTTGCCGGAAAGCGTCGAAAATCAGTTCATGCTTGTCTTCAGGAACGCCGATGCCGGTATCGGTGACCGCGATGCCAAGCTGCCGGGCGCCGGCTTTGCCGTTGCCAAACAGCCGAATCGAGATCGATCCATCGCTGGTGAACTTGAGGGCATTCGAGAACAGGTTGCGCACGATCTGGAAGATGCGCTGGTGGTCGCTGACAATCACCGGTGGCGCGTCAGGATCGACATTGACCATGAACTTCAGATGCTTGGCCTCGGCCATCGGACGGAAGCTGCGCTCGACGCTTTCTGCGAAGTCATCGAGGGACAAGGGCTCGAGCAGCACCGACATGCGGCCGGCCTCGATTTTGGACAAGTCGAGGATATCGTTGATCAGCGCCAGCAGGTCGCTGCCGGACCGGTGGATGATATCGGCATGCGTGACCTGCTTCTGGGACAGGTTGCCGAGCACATTGTTCTTCAGCTGTTCCGACAGGATAAGGATGCTGTTGAGCGGCGTGCGCAGCTCATGCGACATATTGGCCAGGAATTCCGATTTATAGCGGCTGGCGGCGGCAATCTGTTCGGTCTGGTGCCGGAACCGTTCTTCAGCGGCCTTGCGCTCGCGAATGTCAATGATGGATGACAACACCAGCGTGCCATCCGGCGTATGGATGGGATTGAGGCCGATCTCGATCGGTATTTCTTCGCCGTCCTTGGTGCACGCATACAAGTCGCGGCCCGCGCCCATGGCGCGCGTGGTCGGATCCGCCATGAATTGGCTGCGCAGCGTCGGATGATGCTGGCGGAAACGTTCCGGTATCAGCAACTCGACCCGCTTGCCCAGCAGTTCGTCACGAGAATAGCGAAACAGCTTCTCGGCCTGCTGGTTGACCAAGGCAATCTCGCCGGAAGCATTCGTGACGATGATGGCATTGGGCGCGGCTTCAACCACGAGACGAAACAATTCACTCTCCGATCCGTGGGGGAGTTTGTCAGCGAGTGACGCAGTTCGGCTGTCCGGCTTGATTCGGCTTGGCATGGCAGGCTGTCCGGTTTGCACTCGGGATGTATCGCCGCCGGTTTGTAACGACATGCCCGGCAGCCAACCTTGCTTTGAGATAGCACCGAGGATTTCGTTCTTCAAACCTGACATAACATACCGGTCGCACTTGCTTAGAGTGTGGCCGATCAGCGACAAAGTCATCGCCGGAAACCATGGGGAGCTTGATTTCAATCAACTGCTTCTTTGTTACCGGCGCAAAACCGTGTCGGCAGGCCCGCCACCGCCCCCGAAAATCAGGGCCGCACTGCGCCATGCCTTATGATGTCGCCCCATGTCTGCCTCGCTCACCCTGATCGTCGCCACCGAACGCCATCGCGGCATCGGCATCAACAACACCCTGCCCTGGCGGCTGCCGGAAGACCTCGCCTTCTTCAAGCGCACCACCACCGGGCATCCGGTCATCATGGGCCGCAAGACCTTTGATTCGATCGGCCGGCCGCTGCCGAACCGGCGCAATATCGTGGTCACGCGCAATCCGGACTGGTCGCATGCGGGCATCGAAGCCGTCGGCTCGCTGCAGCAGGCAGCCGAGCTGGCCGGCACCGGCGAAGCCTTCGTGATCGGCGGCGCTCAGATCTATGTCGAGGCGCTGCCGCTGGCCGGCAAGCTGGTGGTGACGGAGATCGACGCCGATTTCCGCTGTGATGCCTTCTTCCCCGCGATTGACCCCGCCATCTGGCAGGAAGCCTCGCGCGAGACCCACCATTCGGCCGACAACGGCTACCGTTACGCTTTTGTTATTTATACGCGCCGCTGACAGTCCCTGCGGGGTACCGGGGCGGCCGCCGCGGATTTTGCACGGCGGCCACGCATATCTGCGAAAATCGCGCTTTCGTTTTTCGTCCGGCCCCAGCCGGGGCCGACAGCCTTCCTTCCTGCCCGGAGTAATGCATGAAATTCCGCTTCCCCATCGTCATCATCGATGAAGACTTCCGTTCCGAGAACACTTCGGGCCTGGGCATCCGGGCGCTTGCCAATGCGCTCGAGACCGAGGGCATGGAAGTGGTCGGCGTGACCAGCTACGGTGACCTGTCGCAGTTCGCGCAGCAGCAATCGCGCGCCTCGGCCTTCATCCTGTCGATCGACGACGAGGAATTCGGCGGCGGCTCACCGGAAGAGACCGAGTCCGCGCTGAAGTCGCTGCGCGCCTTCGTCGAAGAGATCCGCTACAAGAACGCCGACATCCCGCTGTACCTGTATGGCGAGACCCGCACCTCGCGCCACATCCCGAACGACATCCTGCGCGAGCTGCATGGCTTCATCCACATGTTCGAGGACACGCCGGAATTTGTCGCGCGCCACATCATCCGCGAGGCGAAGTCCTACCTCGACGGCCTGGCGCCGCCCTTCTTCCGCGCGCTCACGCATTACGCGCAGGACGGTTCGTATTCCTGGCACTGCCCCGGCCACTCGGGCGGCGTCGCCTTCCTGAAATCGCCGATCGGGCAGATGTTCCACCAGTTCTTCGGCGAGAACATGCTGCGCGCCGACGTCTGCAATGCGGTCGAAGAACTCGGGCAGCTGCTCGACCATACCGGCCCGGTGGCTGCCTCCGAGCGCAATGCGGCCCGCATCTTCAATGCCGACCACTGCTATTTCGTGACCAACGGCACGTCGACGTCGAACAAGATGGTCTGGCACTCGACGGTGGCGCCGGGCGACATCGTGGTGGTCGATCGCAACTGCCACAAATCCATCCTGCACTCGATCATCATGACCGGCGCAATCCCGGTGTTCCTGATGCCGACCCGCAACCACCTCGGCATCATTGGCCCGATCCCGCGCGACGAATTCACGATGGAAAACATCATGAAGAAGATCGAGGCGAACCCGTTCGCGCGTGAAGCAAAGAACAAGAAACCGCGCATCCTGACCATCACCCAGTCGACCTACGACGGCGTGGTCTACAACGTCGAGACCATCAAGGACATGCTCGACGGCGAAATCGATACGCTGCATTTCGATGAAGCCTGGCTGCCGCACGCGAGCTTCCACGACTTCTATAAGGACATGCATGCGATCGGCAAGGATCGTCCGCGCGCAAAAGAATCGCTGATTTTCTCGACACAATCGACGCACAAGCTGCTGGCCGGCCTGTCGCAGGCCTCGCAGATCCTGGTGCAGGAATCGGAGACGGTGCAACTGGACCGCGACAGCTTCAATGAAGCCTACCTGATGCACATCTCGACCTCGCCGCAGTACGCGATCATCGCGTCCTGCGACGTCGCGGCCGCGATGATGGAGCCGCCGGGAGGCACGGCGCTGGTCGAGGAAAGCATCCTCGAGGCACTCGACTTCCGCCGCGCGATGAAAAAGGTCGACGAAGAATATGGCCAGGACTGGTGGTTCCAGGTCTGGGGTCCCGAGCACCTGGCCGAAGAAGGCATGGGCTCGCGCGACGACTGGATGATCCGCGCCGAAGATGACTGGCATGGCTTCGGCAAGATCGTCGACGGCTTCAACATGCTGGACCCGATCAAGGCCACCATCGTCACGCCGGGCCTGTCGCTCGACGGCCAGTTCGGCGACTCCGGCATCCCGGCATCCATCGTCACCAAATACCTGGCCGAGCACGGCGTCATCGTCGAGAAGTGCGGCCTGTACTCGTTCTTCATCATGTTCACCATCGGCATCACCAAGGGTCGCTGGAACACGATGCTGACTGCGCTGCAGCAGTTCAAGGACGACTACGACAAGAACCAGCCGCTGTGGCGCATCCTGCCCGAGTTCGCGCAGGCCAACCCGCAGTACGAACGCATGGGCTTGCGCGACCTGTGCCAGCAGATCCATGACATGGTCAAGTCACACGACGTGGCGCGCCTGACCATGGAGATGTACCTGTCCGACATGCAGCCGGCGATGAAGCCGTCGGACGCCTTCGCGAAGATGGCGCACCGCGAGATCGAACGCGTGTCGATCGACGAGCTCGAGGGACGTGTGACGTCCATCCTGCTGACGCCTTACCCGCCGGGCATCCCGCTGCTGATCCCGGGCGAGCGCTTCAACCAGACCATCGTCGATTACCTGAAATTCGCGCGCGCCTTCAACGAGAAATTCCCGGGCTTCGAGACCGATGTGCACGGCCTCGTGAAGACGACGGTGAATGGCGTGAAGGGCTATTACGTGGATTGCGTGAAGCAGTAAGGCAGGACCCGACCGGCAGCCGCCGGCCAAACGACAAGGGGAGCCGAGGCTCCCCTTGTCGTTTGCATGCGCGCTGGTCAGGTCTTGGGCAGCGTCACGCCGTGCTGGCCCTGGTACTTGCCGCCGCGATCCTTGTATGAGGTTTCGCAGACTTCATCGCTCTCGAAGAACAGCACTTGCGCGCAGCCTTCGCCGGCATAAATCTTCGCCGGCAGCGGCGTCGTGTTCGAGAATTCCAGCGTTACATACCCTTCCCATTCCGGCTCGAACGGCGTCACGTTGACGATGATGCCGCAACGCGCATAGGTCGATTTGCCGAGGCAGATGGTCAGCACATTGCGCGGGATGCGGAAGTACTCGATGGTGCGAGCCAGCGCGAACGAGTTCGGCGGGATGATGCAGACATCGCTCTGGATATCGACGAAAGAGTTTTCGTCGAAATTCTTCGGGTCGACAATGGTGCTGTTGATGTTGGTGAAGATCTTGAATTCGTTGGCGCAGCGAATATCGTAGCCATACGACGAGGTGCCGT
>JBDKLN010000058.1:0-9515 GCA_039806045.1 Pseudomonadota bacterium | reverse complement strand
ACCGGGGTTCGAATCCCCGTGGGGACGCCAGTCAAGAGGCCGGTAGCGGAAACGCTACCGGCCTTTTTCTTTTTTTCCTTTTACGAATCCATCCATGCGCTTCAGGCGTGTCGCTCGCCGGTTCACGGCGGTGACGCGAAGTCCCACGTTCAATCGGATTCAAAGCCGGAACATCCGAAGGAAATCCCCGCTGATTGCGAGGCTGCTTGCGGCTGTCGCAAGCGAAGCTAGCGCATCCCCAAAACAAATGGCGCATGGTCTCGCGCGGCCTGCTGGCCTCGCCATGTCACATGAACATCCATGAGCACAATCCTGAAGGCACTGGGCTGGTCCAGGCGACATCCGCAAGGCTTTTTCCGGGCATGGATGGCCGTGGCGCTGGCCATGCTCGCGGTATTGGCCGTCGTCCTTCGCGAAGCGGCGGTCGGCACGCAGGCCTTCATCCTGATCTTGGTCTTGCTGATGCAGGCCGGTACGGGCTATGTCGCATATCGCCTGCTGTCGCGCGAGTCACGCCACAAAGCGCGGCTGACGTCCTTGCTGCTAGGCGCGAACCGCGCGACCCGGCGCGAGCAAGACCTGCATGAAGCATTGCAAGATTCCGTCAATTTTCAGCAGGCCGTGCTCAACAGCAGTTCGTGCGGCATCGTCGCCACCGATATCAGCGGCGCCATACTTTTCATGAACCGGGCGGGCAGCCGCATCCTAGGCTTCCCGGTCGATGAAGTCGTCGGCAAGATGAGCCCGCTGGTCTTCCATCGCACCGAAGACATACGTGTCGCGCTGCATCGCATTCGTCCCGGTGACATGCCTTACCAGTTGATGGTGAATCACCTGCGCGCGCATCCGGGACGAGAATGGCAATTCATTCGCAAGGACGGCAGTACTGTCTGGGTGACGATTGCGGTCACCGGGCTGAAGCTGGGCAATGGTCGCCAGCAAGGCTTCGTGACCATCTTCCACGACCTGACCGAGTTCAAGCAGATGGAGCGAATGAAGGCCGATTTCGTGTCTGTCGTGTCACACGAGCTGCGCACGCCGCTGACGGCGATCCGCGGCGCGCTGTCGCTGCACCAGGCGGCGATCGGGGGTGCGCTCGCGCTGTCGCAGCTGCGTCTGCTGCAAATCGCTACCGACAATTGCGACAAGCTGGTGCGCGTCGTGGCCGACATCCTCGATATCGACAAGCTGTCACGTGACCAGCTGGCGCTGGAACGCACGATCGAATCGCCGTTGCAGCTGGTGCAGGATGCGATCGCACAGACCCAGCCTTTCGCTGACCAATATGCCGTGACCTTCCGCCTCAATCCGTCGGATCAGCAGCTGCGGGTAAGCGTCGATGCGGATCGCTTCATCCAGATCATGGTCAACCTGCTGTCGAACGCCGCCAAGTTTTCGCTGCCGCGCGGCGAGGTGATGGTCAGCATACGGGCGGAATTCGGGCGCGCGATGATACGCGTGGTCGACTATGGCGTCGGCATCCCTGAGGCCTCCCGGCCGTTCATCTTTGACCGCTTCTCGCCGGCGAGCGCAGGCAACGCGCGCAAGGCGGGGGGCACCGGCTTGGGGCTGGCGATCACGAAGATGCTGGTCGAGGCGCACAACGGCACCCTCGATTTCCAGTCCGAGGAAGGATTCGGCACGACCTTTGCCGTCAGCCTGCCGCTGGTGGCGGGCAGCGAGGCATCGGCGGCGGCCGGCCCCGACATCGAGGCCGGCGGTAGCGGCAACTGAGTTCGCGATGTGCGGCAAGGTTGCCGGAAGTGTCAGTGCGGTGCCGGCCTCTGGCTGGCATACCATGACTCGAAAGCATCCGAGTCGATCGGGTGGCTGAGCAGATGGCCTTGCATCTGTTCGCAGCCCAGCGCGCGCACCTCGTCCAGCATGGTCTGGGTCTCGATGCCCTCGGCAATGATGTCCAGCTTCAGCCGGCGACCGAGGGTGATGATGGCCTCGGTCACGGCGCGCGACGTGGCGTCCGTGTTCAGGTGTCGAACGAAGGATTTGTCGATCTTGATCTTGTTGATCGGCAGGCGAGACAGGTAAGACAAGCTCGAGTAGCCGGTGCCGAAATCATCCAGCGATATCTTGACGCCATCCTGCTGGAGGTTGGTCAGAAGGTGGCCCGCATAGTCCATGTCTTCCAGCAGAGCCGATTCGGTCAGCTCGATCTGTAGTGCACAGGCCGGCAGCCGCTGCTGGCGCAGCATGGACATCAGTTTGATGCGGAAATCTTTCTGGCGTATCTGCAGCGCCGACACATTGACCGAGATCGGAATGGCGGGCAGCCCGCGGTCGCGCCAGCGTTTGTGTGCGCGGCAGGCTTCCTGCATCACCCAGTCGCCGATCGGGATAATCTGGCCTACCGCTTCTGCGGCAGGAATGAACTGGTCAGGGCCGACCCCGCTGCCTGGCCAACGCAACAGGGCCTCGGCGCCGATCACCCGGCCTTCGGAGATGTCGATGATGGGCTGGTACAACAGTTGAAGTTCCCTGTCCTTCAGCGCGCGTCGCACTTTGTCCTGCAGGCTGATCTGCGCATGGACGCGGCCAGACAATTCGGCTGAATAAAATTGCCAGTTGTTTTTTCCCGATTGCTTGGCGTGATACATCGCATTGTCTGCCGCATTCACCAGCGACTGCATGTCCATGCCGTCGCGGGGGAAGATGCTGATGCCGATCGAGCCCGAGATTTGCAATTCGATGCCATCGACCAGCATGGGATCGGCCAGCGCCCTCAGCACCCGCTGCGCTATCTGCGCAGCTTCGGTGCTGTTGGCCAGCTGGGGCAGCAGCACCAGGAATTCATCGCCGCCGAGTCGGAACACGAGATCGGCCTTGCGCACCTGACACTGGACGCGGTGCGCGACGATTTTCAGCACCTGATCGCCAACCAGATGCCCGTGGATGTCATTGATTGGCTTGAAGCGGTCGAGGTCAATGAACAGCATGCCGCCTTCATGCTGGTTGCGCGCGGCCTGGTCGAACACATGCGATGAATACTCGAACAGCAACGCCCGGTTCGGCAGGCCGGTCAGGTTGTCATGCAGCGCGGCCTTCACCGTCGCTTCCTCGGCACGTTTGCGGTCGGTGAAATCGTGGGTAATGCCCATGACTTCCTTGACTTCCCCGTTCTGGTCGCGCAGTGGCACGCAGGTAATCAGCAGGTTGCGGACGCCGGGGTTCAGCGGCACGTCGATTTCGACCGAGGTGACACGTCCTTCGTGCAGTGCCGCCAGCAGCGCAGGCTGCCACGGGGCGATCAGGTCGGCAGGGAAAATCTCCGACTCGCGCTTGCCGAGGAATGCTTCGGGCGCCATGCCCGTTGTCCTGATCGTGGCCGGATTGATGTACTGAATGCGCAGGTCGTGGTCATAAATCACGACCACGTCCGGAATATTGTCGAACGCAATGCGAAAGCGCGATTCACTGGCCTGCAGCGCCTGTTTGACCGCCAGCCTTTCCTGCTCAGCGAGCTTGCGATCGTGGATATTCTCGATCACGGAAACGAAGAACCACGGCTCGCCTGCGCTATCACGGGTAAGCTTGGCGGTCAGCCGTATCCATATCTGTGCCCCTCCTTTGCGCAGGTAGCGTTTCTCCAGCGAATAATTGGCGAGCTCTCCCGTCAGCAGCTTCTGCACCAGTGCCAGGTCTTCATCCAGGTCATCCGGATGCGTGATGTCCTGGAAGGTCAATTGCAGCAATTCTTCGCGCGAATAACCAACGATGCCGCATAAGGTGTCATTGACGGCCAGCCATTTGCCATCGAGGTCGACGTGGGCCATGCCGACCGAGGGCAATTCGAACGTCGAATGCAGCTTCTCATTTTGTTCGCGCAGCGCTTCACGGGTGCGGACAAGCTCGGCACGCAGCGATGCTAGCTCGGTGTCCGGGGCATCAAGTGCGGGCAACAGGGGAGGTTGCAACGTGCTGGCCATCGTGCATTTCGGCTAAAAAGATGCGCAGAGTTTCTAATTTGCAAGCTGTAATGTAGGGCCGATTGACGCGTGGGGAATCGCTGAAAACAGCAAGATTTGATACCCATCAACGTGAGATGGGCATGCCGTGTGCGCTGCCCATGGAAGCGATCCCCGGCGTCGCAAAAACGTTCCGCAGAGGATCAAACGATCCCGGGTGGCGGCAGAAACAGGGCTCCGGCTGCGAGCGACAGGGTCAGAAGTTGGACTTCGACTTCGAAAACGGGGATTTGACCTCGATGCACTTGCCCTTGAACAGGGTGTGCGGGCGACGGTACGCCTTTTCGAGTGCGGTGATGATGATTTCGCCGGTGCCGCGGTTGAGCATGAAGTCGATGTACTCGACCATGTCGTCCACCATCAGGGCTTTGAACGGGATGGCCCCTTTCACATGCGATTCGCTGATTTTGGTCGCAAAACTGGCGCGGCCGATCATGGTCAGCACGAAGCTGGTCATCTTGGTCTGTTCGTTGACCTCGACGCGCAGCATGTCGAAGTCGCTCGGATCCGGGTTGATCGGAACCCAGCTTCCAAGGTAGATCGGCATCCAGCCGCGGCAATTGAAATTCAGCGTATCGGCGTGCGCAGCAGGGGGAGCCACTGAAGCAGCCAGCAACAGCGCAAGCGCGACCATCAGGCGGCTTGTATCGGCGCGCAGCCATGTCGTCAGGATCAGCAGCAAGGTCAGGGGGCTTCGCATCGTGGCCGTGGGCCGTTTCCGGTTGGGGTGATGTTGGACAAATCCCGCTACATGTCGGGCGACAGGTCAGCGGGCGAGCGCCACCGATTTTACCTGCACCCAGACCGGATCCCCGATGTTCAGGCGAAGCTCGGCCAGCGAGCGTCGGGTCACCCGTGCCAGGATGGCCGTCGCGCCGACCCGAACGCGCACCAGCGCCAGCCCGGGCGCTTCGTCCCCGGCGATGCCGTCGATCCGCCCGTGCAGCACATTCTGAATGCTGCTGCGGCCAGGCTCGTCGCGTGCCAGGCTGACATCGCGTGCCAGGATGCGCACCCGCGCTGCCGTGCCGGCCGGCAAGTGCGGGTCGCGCGTCCACAGCTGCCCGCCAGGGAAGTCCATGCAGGCCAGGTGCCATGGTTCGTCGATGCTGCCAACGCGGGCATCGATGACCACGCCCGCATCCTCTCCCAGCCTGAGCGGCAGATCCAGCCGGGCCAGCGTATCGGCCAGCGTTCCGTTGGCGATGACACGCCCCTGGTCCAGCATCACCAGGTGGCTGGCCAGCCGTGTCACTTCGTCCGGCGAGTGCGTGACATAGATGATCGGGATCGCCAGCTCCTGCTGCAGCCGGTCAAGGTAGGGCAGGATTTCCTGCTTGCGCGCATAGTCGAGTGCTGCCAGCGGCTCATCCATCAGCAGCAGCTGCGGATTGGTCGCCAACGCGCGCGCAATGCCTGCCCGCTGGCGTTCGCCGCCGGACAGGGCATCGGGTTTGCGCGCCAGCAGCGGCGCGATGCCGAGCAGGTCGATCACATGCTCAAGGTCGATCTGGGGCGTGCCGGATGAACGGCGCTGTCCGTACTGCAGGTTGCCGAGCACGGACAAATGCGGAAACAGGCTCGATTCCTGGAAGACGTAGCCCAGAGGGCGCCGGTGCGTTGGCAACCACCGGGCCCCGTCTTGCCAGACGTCGCCGTTCACATGCAAGCTGCCGGCCGCACGTTCCAGTCCGGCGAGGCAGCGCAGCAGCGTGGTCTTGCCGCAGCCCGACGGGCCGAACAATGCAGTAACGCCACGCCCCGGCAACTGAAGGTCGACGTCGAGTACGAAACCCGGCCTGTGCAGCACGAGGCGCGCGTGGATGACGCCGGATGACCCGGTCATCTCAGGCCGCCTTTTGTGCGCGCGGGCGCCACAGGTGCAGCCCGACCAGCACCGCGAAGGAGAACACGATCATCACCCCCGCCAGCTGGTGTGCCTGTGCATACTGCAGGCCTTCGACATAATCAAAAATCTGCACCGACGCCACGCGAGTCTCGCCCGGCAGGTTCCCGCCGATCATCAGCACCACGCCGAACTCGCCTACCGTGTGCGCAAAGCTCATCACGCACGCTGTCAGGAAGCCGGGCAAGGCCATTGGTACGGCGACGGTAAAGAAGGCGTCGAGCGGCGATGCCCCCAGCGTGGCGGCCACTTCCAGCGGACGGCGGCCGATCGCTTCAAACGCGTCCTGCAGCGGTTGCACCATGAACGGCAGCGAATAGAAGACCGACGCGATCACCAGTCCCCAGAAACTGAACGGCAGTTGACCGAGGCCCAGCGCGGCGGTGAGCTGGCCGACCGGGCCATTCGGCCCCATCGCCAGCAGCAGGTAAAAGCCGAGCACGGTGGGCGGCAGTACCAGCGGCAGCGCGACGATGGCGCTGATCGGCGCTTTCAACAGGCTGGACGTGCGCGCGAGCCACCAGGCGATCGGCGTGCCGACCAGCAGCAGGATCAGGGTCACGACAGTCGCCAGCCTGATCGTGACGGCAATGGCTTGCAGGGCTTCGGGGTCGAGCGGCATGCGTTGTTCTTTTTATGATGCGGAGGCGACAACGGCCCGAGGGCAACTGTGCCGGCCATGATGATGCTGCCCTCGATTATGGCATAGCAGTCGCTGTCGCCATTCAGGTCCATGCGGTCGATCCGGTCGGCCATCGTCGGGATGCGGTTTCAGTCGCGAAGTCGGGGAGAGTGAGGAGGGAAAAAACAGGGCTTCTGTGCGCGGAAGCCCTGAACTCATCCGTAAATTTCTTCCAGCAGAGGATGAGGAGAGTAAATAAATTTTTACGGAAGCTGGTAGCCGTAGCTTTCGATGATCTTCTTCGCCTTGTCCGATTTCAGGTAGGCGAGGAGTTCAGCGGCAGCAGCCGAGTCCTTGCCTTTGGACAGGAGCTGGGCATCCTGGCGCAAGGCCTCATGCATCGATTCCGGGACGATCCAGGCCGAGCCCGGCTTCATCTTGCCGTTCTCTTGTATCTGGGACAGTGCGACAAACCCGAGTTCGGCATTGCCGGTGGAGATGAACTGGAAGGTCTGCGCAATATTCTCGCCGAGGACCACTTTCGATCCCAGCGTTTTCAGTACGCCCATGCGGCTCAGCGTCTGCGCGGCGGCGATGCCGTAAGGCGCCAGCTTGGGCGAGGCCATGGCCAGATGGTTGAAGTTGCCTGTTTTTAGTACATTGCCCGCGTTATCCACGAGGTCCGGTTTTGTCGACCACAACGCCAGTCGGCCGATTGCATAGGTGAAGCGGGTTCCCGCAACAGCCTTGCCTTCCTTTTCCAGTTTTTGCGGCGTTTCATCATCAGCCGACAGAAACACCTCGAACGGCGCGCCGTTCGAGATTTGCGCATAGAACGCCCCTGTGGCACCGGTAGACAATTGCGCCTTGTGCCCGGTGTCCTTTTCGAACTCGGCAGCGATCGACCTCATCGGACCGGCGAAGTTGGCGGCAACGGCGACGCGAATTTCGCCGGCCGATGCGCAACTTGCAACAAGCATGGAAACGGCAATAAAGCACGTATTACGGATCGATCCTTTCAACGCATGCTCCCGTCAGAAATTGAATTGCGTGCGCACGGAGAACACATCGAGGCCCTGGCCCACTTTCGAATTGGACCGTAGGGTACCAATGTCGACGGGCAGGAACGAGCGATCAAAGGTGGTATGTCCGTAATTGAACATGACGCGCGCGTTCGGGTTCAGGATCCAGTTCAGGCCGAGCGTGAGCGTATTGCCCTTCGGGCTGCCTTGGATCTGGTATTGCTTCTGCCCCGTCGACAGGCCATTCGATGTCACGATCTGGCCATCGATGTAGTTACAGATGGCGTTGGCACCAGCCGTCGACGTCGCCGTGCAGCTGTTATCACCGAATCCTGACGCATCATAAACCGAATACCGCAGGCCCAGCTGCCATGCGCCGAGGCCGGAATGGTTGCTGAAGCTGAACGGGGCATTGGGTTTCACCGAGGTAAAGACGCCCGACTTGTACGAATCAACCCAGTTCTCGCCGGTCAGGTTGTACATGAATTCGACATACGATGCCTTTGCGTTGCCCGACATCGCCGAGGTGTAGGCAACGCCCCCGCTCGTGATGGCGTTGGACGATGCGGAGGCATCGATCTGTGCCCACTCGGCTTGCAGCTTGGCCGGACCATAGGCTGCGGCAAGCTCCAGTCCTTTCAGGCTGCGTTCAACTTTGGCGACTTCGACAGCCGGCAGGCCATAGCCCCCGGTGGCACAAACTGCGCCGGCCAATTGGGTGCCGCACGGCGGCGCACCGTAGATGCGGTTACGGTAAACATTGCTCAGGCCGAGGTTTTCGTCCGAGAAGGACACGATCGGGGCGCGCGTTTCGTAGGTAGTGCTGGACGAACCGGTTTGCGTTGCTGTCGTAGGCGTCATCGTCTGGCGTCCCGTCGTCGCGGCAGCGCCGATATGGAGGATCGCTTTGTCCGATGCGCCAAAGGCCGACGCGAGGTTGGCCGTCAGCCTTGCGGCGGCTTCAGGCCCCAGGCCGCTGAAATTGTTTTGCGGGTCGAAGTCACGCTGGTAGCCGGAGACAGCATAGGTGAAGATGCCTTGTTCGCCATTCAGCATCGCACCCATTTGCTTGAACGGTGCAAGCTGGTGCAGGTAAGAACGCTCCATGAAATCGATGTTGTTGGCGCTGGTCTGCGTCTCGAGCGCAAACGGCTGGTTGAAGCGGCCCATGCGGAACTGCACGGCAGGATCCAGCTTGTAGGCCGCCCATGCAGTATCGACCACGTTGGCGTTGCTGCTGATGCCGTTCAGTTGGACTTCATAAGCGATGTCCTTGTTGAAAATGCCGTTGACCCCAATGCGGGCACGACGCATCGTGAAGCGATCCGACATCATGCTGGCGTCGCGATCCAGCGAGTCGCCGAATTCCGTGTTGTTGATGATTCGGGCATCGACATGCACGCGGCCGGTGAGGTTGAGCTCATTTTTGCCGTCCGCCGATACCCAGCCAAGCCCTGAAGGTTTTACGCTGCCATCCTTCTCGTGCTTTTCGACGAACTTGACGACCTTGTCATTGTCTTGCGCCTTGATGAAGTCCTTGATCTCGGCGGTCTCGTTGCGCGCGGCAGGAGCGGGCGCCGTGGCGGGTTCGTCCATTTCGGCCAGCAACTCGTTGTACTCCTGCTGGGTGATGATGCCCTTCTTGAGTTGCAGGTCCAGCAGTCGCCGGACCGGATCGCCCGCATGCGCCTGGGCCGCCAGCGAAAGAACGCCGATCGCGAGTGCGATGGCGCTGAGTTTGTGTTGCAGGTCTCGGGTATTCACGGTTGTCGTTTCGTTAAAAATAATGCTGTGTGAATCAAAATATATAAAGCTTTATCTTGTATCGAAATATAGCGAACTAATTTTCAAGTGTCAAACCAGCCCTGAATAACCGGCCAACCACTGGCCTTGAAGCGCTGAATATCCCTCATGAATTTTCATTTGGATAATTTTATGGCGCGCAGCACTTGTCCTGAATGAATTGGTTATGTAGCAAGGCACAT
>JBDKLN010000057.1:0-13175 GCA_039806045.1 Pseudomonadota bacterium | reverse complement strand
GAATCGAGGATGTTGCAGCCCTTGGTGGAAAGGAATTCAGACACCTTGTGCACGATGCCGCGCTGATCGGGACAGGACAGGGTCAGGATGTGGCCAGAGGGGTTCATTTTTATTAACGCAGGAGCGGGAGAGATTTAAAAGACCAAAGAATGTATCAGGACAAGCACCTGCCGGCCAATATGGCGCGGCCGCACGCATACACATGCGCTTCGCATGGGATCCCGGGCGAACTTGCCGCTGCGTCGATGGTCAGGTTGGAAAGCGCCAGTCCCGGCCCGATTGTCAGCGGATTTTATGAGCGCTTTTGCAGCTCCGTGATCCGGCATTCCATGCGGCCGGCGACAGGCATATACTGGATTCCATCGTGCGCAAGTGCGCACTGCAGTGGACCAACCTGACCTGTCTTGCCGGGGCCCGGCCCCGGATGGTCGTGGAGCAGCCGGCATGGACGCGATCCGCACCGGGAGTCCCGTACTCCCTGATTTCCGCGCGCTGTTTGAAGCGGCGCCGGGGCTCTACCTTGTGCTGGATGCGCAACTGACCATCGTCGCCGTCAACGACGCCTACGCCCGCGCCACGATGACCCGGCGCGAGGACGTGGTCGGCAAGGCCCTGTTCGAGGTCTTCCCCGACAATCCCGACGACCCCGCCACCGAAGGTGTACGCAACCTGAAGGCCTCGCTGTCGCGAGTCTTGCAGACACGGCGCCCGGATGCGATGGCAGTCCAGAAATACGATATACGCCGTCCCGATTTCGAAGGCGGGGGTTTCGAAGCGCGCTACTGGAGCCCGCTGAACACGCCGGTGCTCGACAGCGAAGGCAAGGTGGCCTGGATCATCCACCGCGTGGAGGACATCACCGAATTCGTCCGTCTCAAAGAAGCCGGTGCCGAGCGTGAGCACGTGGCCGCCTCGCTGCAGGAAAAGGCGATGCGAATGGAAGCCGAAGTCTTTGCGCGCGCGCGCGAAGTCGCCGACACCAGTGCCGAACTGAAGAACGCCAACGAAGAACTGGCCCGGATGTATGAGAAGACACGCGAGCTCGACGAACTCAAGACCCGCTTCTTCGCCAACGTCAGCCATGAGCTGCGCACGCCGCTGGCGCTGATCATGGGGCCGGTGGAAAGCCTGCTCAAGTCTCGCCGGCCGGATGACAGCGATACCCGGCAGCTGCTGGTCGTACAGCGCAACGCCCGCCTGTTGTTGCGCCACGTGAATGACCTTCTCGACATCGCCAAGCTGGAAGCGGGCCGCATGCTGGTCCGCTATGTGCAAATCGACCTCGCCGCCCTCGCCCGTCTGGTCGCCTCCCATTTCGAGAGCCTGGCCGACGACCGCAATATCCGACTCGACGTGAATGCGCCGTCCCCGCTCGTGGCCCAGGTCGACGATGAAAAATTCGAGCGCATCTTGATCAATTTGCTGTCAAATGCCTTCAAGTTCACACCTGACGACGGCGCGATCGCTGTCCGGCTGACGGCACGCGAAGGCTCGGCCATTCTCACCGTTCAGGACAACGGTCCTGGCGTGCCGCCGGAGCAGAGCGAGCGCATCTTCGAGCGCTTCCGGCAGGTGCAGGACCATGCATCGCGCCAGCATGGCGGCACCGGACTGGGGCTGGCGATCGTGCGCGAGTTTGCCAGTCTGCACGGCGGCAAGGCAAACGTGAGCGCGGCACCCGGCGGAGGTGCGCTGTTTACGGTCGAGCTGCCGCTGCAGGCACCAGCCGGCGCCATCATCTCGTCAGGTTCCGGAACATCTCCGGCGACGGCGTCCGAAGCAGCGGCACTGGCACTGCACGAATTCGAACACGCGCCTGCGATGACCGTCGGCGGCGCCACCGCCGGCACGCCCGGCCTCGCTCTGCCCGGCGTGCTGGTTGTCGAAGATAACCCGGACATGAATGACTTTCTCATGTCCGCCCTGGCGCCACATTACAGGGTGCGCTCTGCATTCAACGGCCGGCAGGGATTGGAAATGGCCCTGGAAGACCCGCCCGACCTGATCCTGTCCGACATCATGATGCCGGTCATGACAGGCGACCAGATGGTGGCTGAGCTGCGTGAGCGAATCGAGCTGGAAGACGTGCCGATCATCATGCTATCGGCCAGGACCGATGATGCGCTCAGGTTGCGCCTGTTGCGCCATGGCGTGCAGGACTATCTCGGCAAACCGGTATCGGTGGACGAGCTGCTGGCGCGTGTCGGCGGCATGCTCGCAGACCGGGCGCGCAACCTCCGGAAGCAGCGGCTTGCCGCACGCGTCTTCGACAGCACGGCCGAAGGCGTGATGATCACGGATGCGGAACAACGCATCCTGGCCGTCAACCAGGCCTTCACGAGTATCACCGGCTGGGCTGCCGACGAAGTGCTGGGCAAGACGCCCGCGCTGCTGCGCTCGGGGCGCCATGACACGATGTTTTTCCAGACCATGTGGGCTAGCCTGACGCAGGCCGACCAGTGGCGCGGCGAAATCTGGAACCGGAAAAAGAATGGCGAGGTGTATCCCGAGTTCCTGACGATCAGCGCCGTCCGCGGCCCCGATGCGCGCATCGAAAATTATGTCGCGGTATTTGCCGACATGTCGGCATCAATGGAATTCCAGCAGAATCTCGAATTCCTTGCCCATCATGACGCGTTGACGCGGCTGCCGAACCGCAGCCTGTTCCGCGCACGGCTGGACTACAGCATCGAACAAGCACGCCTGAACAACCGTTCGCTGGCTTTGTTCTATCTGGATCTGGACCGGTTCAAAAAGCTCAACGATAACCTCGGTCATGCCACCGCCGATGAGCTGCTGCTGGCCGTGGCCACCCGACTGGTAGCGGAAACCGGCGAGGGCAATACGCTAGCGCGGCTTGGGAGCGATGAATTCATCATACTGGCAGAGTATGTCAACGATCCGCAGTCGGCGCTGGCATTGGCACGTCGGCTGCAAGACATGTTCGACCATCCGTTCTCCGTCAACGGCAGCGATTACTACATCACCACCAGCATCGGCGTGGCCATATTCCCGCAGGATGGCGACGATGCCGACCTGCTGATCGGCCACGCCGATGTCGCCATGTCAAGGGCCAAGGACCTTGGCCGCAATACCTTCTGCTTTTTCGAGCCGACGATGAACCAGGGCGCCCTCGACCGGCTGCGACTGGAAAACGAATTGCGCGGCGCGCTCGAGCGCGGACAGTTCGAGGTCTGGTACCAGCCGCAGGTCTACCTGACGGCCGGTCAGCTGTTGGGAGCCGAAGCCTTGCTGCGCTGGCGTCATCCGCAGCGCGGCCTGGTGCCACCGACGGAATTCGTCCCTTTGCTGGAAGACCTTGGCCTGATCCGCGATGTCGGATCCTGGATGATGCGCGAGGTGTGCGCGCAAGTGAAACAATGGGACGCAGCGGGCTTCGTATTGCCGCGCATTGCGTTGAACCTGTCGGTACAGCAGTTCGAGCGCGGCGACCTGCGCACGGAGGTGCAGGCGATGCTGAAAGATGCCGGCATCGATCCGCGACGGATAGAACTGGAGATTACTGAATCGGCCGTCATGCGCGACCCGGCGAAATCCATTGCGATCCTCAACGGATTCCGAACAATGGGCATCCATATCGCGATCGACGATTTCGGTACCGGCTATTCATCACTGGCCTACCTGAAAAGGTTGCCGCTGTCGCGGCTGAAGATCGATTACTCCTTCGTGCGCGACCTGCCGAAAAATTCGAATGATGAAGCCATCGTCAGGGCCATCATTTCACTGGCCCACAACCTGGGCCTGGACGTGATTGCCGAAGGCGTGGAGACGCGCGAGCAAGCCGACTTCCTGAAGAAAGAAGGCTGCTCGGAGGCGCAAGGCTTCCGGTACAGTCGGGCTGTGCCGGCTGCACGGTTGCCCCGCTATCGCTCGTTGAGCTAAGCTCAAAACACCCAGCCCGCCTGCACCAGCAAGCCGTCAGGCTCGATAACAAAAGAGGCGACCTGCGCCTCTTTTTTTTGCGTCTTCGCTGCGTCATGGCCTGTGTCTTTATTGCAGGCGACCGCATGATTTACCTCGGCATTGTTGCAATTGCTAACGGACAGCGCGGCTGGTCCGGATTACATTGGCAGCTGCGAACGAGCCCACCGGCAGCAGAACCCGACACCGGCGCAGCGACGTGTTCGTACCATTCCGATCAGGATGATCGCCCCTCACGTCCGGGAGACCGCCATGAGCCCGACGATCTGTTTGCCGCGTGGGCTGACATGCATGCTGTTCATGCTGGCTGCGTTGGTCGCCCGGGCCGGCCCGGTGGCCGACGAGACAGCTGCGATGCATGTCGTCAATCGCCTCAGTTTCGGACCTGAACCCGGCGACATCGAACGCGTCATGACCATCGGCATCGATGCCTACGTCGATGAGCAATTGCATCCGGAACGGCTCGCCGAACCGCCGGCCCTGGTCGAACGGCTGGCCACGCTGGAACTGGCCCGGGCGTCACAAGCGGATCTGGTCGCGCGCTTTCGCGAGTTCAACAAGAAAGCGCTGGACGATGCGGGCACCGGCAAGTCGGCGCGACAGGCATTCCTCCGGCAGCTAGCGAAAGAAGCCGCCGAAGCCCGCCTGTTGCCGGCGCTGGCCAGCCCGCGCCAGTTGCAAGAGGTGATGGTCGACTTCTGGTTCAACCATTTCAATGTCTTCCAGGGCAAAGGACTGGGCCACGCACTGGTCGCCGGTTACGAGCGCGAAGCGATACGCCCTTTCGTGCTGGGCCGCTTCCGCGATTTGCTCGGAGCGACCGCCCATCACCCCGCGATGCTGTTCTATCTGGATAACTGGCTGTCGGCGGCGCCCGGCTTCCAGCCCGCGCGCACCATCGGGCAGGCAAAGCAGGCCAGCGGCCTGAACGAAAACTATGCACGCGAGTTGATGGAATTGCACACGCTCGGCGTCGACGGCGGCTACAGCCAGCACGACGTGACGGAACTGGCGCGCATCCTGACCGGCTGGACCATCGCGCCACGTGACACCGGCGCAGGATCGCTGTTCGTGTTCGCGCCTCGCCGCCACGACTATGGCAGCAAGCAATGGCTGGGCTATCACGTCAACGGCAGCGGGCAGGCCGAAGGAGAATGGGCGCTCGATGTGCTGGCCCGCCATCCGGCCACGGCCCGTCGCATTGCCTTCAAGCTTGCGCAGCAGTTCGTCAGCGACGACCCGTCACCGGCCTTGGTTGAGCAGCTGGCGCGTCGCTTCCTGGAGACTGACGGCGACATCCGCAGCGTGCTGGCGACGCTGTTTGCCAGCGCCGAATTCCGCGACCCCGCGCATCGCGCCGCAAAGTTCAAGAGTCCCTATCGCTACCTGCTGTCGAGCCTGCGTGCCAGCGGACAACCCATGCCCGATGTGCGCGTGATGCTGGTCGCGCTGCACCAGCAAGGCATGCCGCTGCATGGCTGCCAGACGCCGGATGGCTACAAGAACACGGAAGCCGCCTGGCTCAATCCGGAGGCGACCACGCGCCGCGTCAGCTTTGCGACGGCACTGGGCAGCGGGCGGCTACCGATGTCTGACGCCGGGCCGGTGGATGCACAGCGCCTGATGTCGGCGATCGGCCCCATGCTGGGCGACAGGACACGATCCGTGATCGCCGGTACCGAGCCGCCGCTGCGCAGCGCGCTGATGCTGGGCAGCCCCGATTTCATGCGCTACTAGGAGAGCCCACATGAAGCGTCGCGATTTTCTGGGTGGGGCCGTACTGGCGGGAGCACTGGGCGGCTCGCTCTGCGTTGCCGTCGGCAACAGCGCATGGGCGGCAGTCAGCGATCTCCGGGCAACTGCTGCGAGCAGCAAGCTGGTGGTCGTATTCCTGCGCGGCGCGGTCGACGGACTCAGCGTTGTCGTGCCTTATGCCGAGGCGGCGTATTACCGGGCCCGCGAGACGATCGCAATCCCGCCGCCCGGCGCTGACGGCGGCGGGCTGGACCTCGATGGCCGCTTCGCATTGCATCCGTCGCTGGCGGCGCTGATGCCGCACTGGCAGTCGGGCCGGCTGGCCTTCGTCCACGCCGCAGGATCGACGGATCCGACGCGCTCGCATTTCGATGCGCAGGACTACATGGAGTCCGGTACGCCGGGCCGCAAGTCGACCGCCGACGGCTGGATCAATCGCCTTATCGGCGTGCTGCCGGGAGGCGGCACGGCGCTCAGTGTCGGCGCTGTCATGCCGCGTGCGCTCGCAGGCGTGCAGCCGGTGGCCGTCCTGCCATCGGGACGCGGCGCCATGCGCGCCAGCCCGCTGGATCGCCCGCGCATCGGCGCCGCCTTCGACCAGCTCTATGGCGGCAATGACAAGCTGGGCGACGCTTATCGCGAGTCGCGGCAGTCGCACAAGGACATGATGGCGACGCTGGGCACCGAGAACCTCGCAGCCGAGATGCAGGCCGCGAGCAACGGCGCTGCGCCCGCCAGCGTCTTCACCAGCGATGCCGGCCGCCTTGCGCGACTGATGCGCGGCGATCCGCGCATCCGCATCGCCTTCCTTGCCGTGGGCGGCTGGGATACGCATGCCAACCAGGGTGCAAGCAGTGGACAGCTGGCGAACCGCTTGCAGGCCTTGGGCCACGGGCTCACAGGACTGGCGCAGGGACTGGGGCCGGATTTGGACGATACCGTGATTGTCGTGATGTCCGAATTCGGACGCACGGTGCGGCAGAACGGCAATGGCGGCACCGACCACGGGCATGGCAACGTCATGTGGCTGTTGGGCGGGCCGGTCGCTGGCGGCAAGGTCCACGGACGCTGGCCGGGGCTTGACAACAGCGCCTTGCACGAAGGGCGCGATCTTGCGGTGACGACGGATTTCCGCGAGGTGCTGGCCCACGTGGCAGCGCGTCACTTGCGCGTGAACGATCAGCAAATGGCACGATTGTTCCCGGACTTCAAGGCCGACGGACAAGGGTCGCTGCTTCGTTCCTGAGCAGGGCCGTGCATCATGCGCAAAACCGGCTTGCCTGCAGCAGGCGGCTGAAATCCTCCGGAGGCACTGGCTTGGAAAAGAGAAAGCCCTGCCCGTAATCGCAGCCCACCTGTTGCAGCCAGTCGCGCTGCTCTGCCGTTTCTATGCCCTCGGCGATGACCTTCAACCCCAGCTTGTGGGCCATGACAACGATGGTTTCCGCAATCGTCCGGCCGGCATTGCCGGCCTCGGTGCCGCTCACGAAAGACTTGTCGATCTTCAGGTAATCGATGTCGAATTTCTTCAGGTAGGCCATCGACGAATAGCCGACGCCGAAATCGTCGATGCCCACCTGTATCCCGGCATCGCGTATCGCCAGCAATTGCTGCTCCGTGACCGGTGAAGTATTGAACAGCACATTTTCGGTGATCTCCACGGCGATGCTGTCCGATGCCATCCCCGATTCACTCAGCTCGCTCCCCCAGTTCAGCGGCCGCTTGCGCTGCATGAACTGCAGCGGCGATGCATTGACGCTGATCTGGAAAGGCATGCCGATCTGACGGCTCCATCGTCGTGACCAGCCCAGTGACTGCATGAACACCCAATGGCCGATCTCATGGATGAATCCGCTCTCTTCGGCCAGCGCGATGAAATCCTGCGGCAACAACAAACCCCGGCGCGGATGCTGCCAGCGCAACAGGGCTTCGCCTTTCATCAACCGTCCGCTGGCCAGCTCCACCACCGGCTGAAAATGCAGGCGCATTTCGCCTTGCGGCAGGGCATTGCGCAAGTCGCCCATCATCGTGATGCGGTTCCAGGCCTGCTCCTGCATCGAACGCGTAAAGAAATGAAACTGGTTGCGTCCGGCGTTCTTGGCGACATACATCGCCTGGTCGGCGTTCTGCACCAGGCGCTCCGGATCGTCGCCGTCGTCCGGGCACAGGGTAATGCCGATGCTGCCCGAAATGTGCACGCGCGCTTCGCTGATATCAAACGGACGCGCGAGTTCGTCCAGGATCTTTTGCGCGATGTCTTCGATGTGCGCGCGGCTTTGCAGGTTGGTCAGAATGACCGTGAATTCATCGCCGCCCAAGCGGGCCACGGTATCCGTGATGCGCACGCAGGCGCAGATGCGGTCGGCGCACTGGCGCAGCAGCTTGTCGCCGGCGTCGTGGCCCAGCAGGTCATTGACCTCCTTGAAGCGGTCGAGATCAAGGAACAGCAGCGCAAGGGCGTTTCCCGTGCGCCGGGCGATCTGCACTTCCTTATCGAGCCGGTCGCGGAACAGATTGCGATTGGGCAGGCGGGTCAATGCATCGAAATTGGCGCGCCGCAGGGTTTCCTGTTCGCTGGAAATATCGATGGTCGTCCCCACCATCCGCAGCGCCCTGCCCGCGTTGTCACGCTCGACGACAGCACCGCGGGACAATAACCAGCGCCAGCCGCCATCCTTGCTGCGGACCCGGTATTCCGCAGAGAAGAACGGCAGGCGCCCCTTCATGCACGCCAACGTGTTGTTCTTGATCCGCTCCTGGTCCTCGTGGTGCGTGATCGCCAGCCAGTCATCGAGCCGGGTCCCGATGTCATGCTCGCCGTAACCCAGCATGGCCCGCCCGCGCTCGGAAAACACAAACCTGTTCTCCGGTATGTACCAGTCCCACACACCGTCCCCGGCCGCCTCCAGCGCCAGGTGAAAGCGTGCTTCACTGGATTGCAGGGCCTTGTTCGCTTCCACCTCGTTGGTGACATCGTGGCCGCTGGCAAAAATGCCGGCGACCTTGCCATCTTCCCCGAACACCGGCTGGCAAATGAAATCGACATACGCATCGACGGTCGGCGCGTGCGGTGCATGCTGCAGCTTCATCTTGCGGGCTCGTCCGGCAGCGGGCTTGCCGCTGGCATAGACCTCGTCCAGCAGGCGGATCATGTCGTCATTGGCCGCCTCAGGCAAAGCCTGCCTGACCGGCAAGCCGATGACGGGACGGTGGAAGACGAGCATGTAAAAGCTCTGGTTGACGATATCGAAGGCATGTGCCGGGCCGCGGGTCAGGCAAATGAAACCCGGTGCGCGATCGAACAATTCCTGAAGGGACAGCAACTCGGCTTTGCTGTCTTTGACCAACGCCGTCGAATTTGCGCGGGCGGCCGTATGAGGAAAGACCTCGAAGACGGAGTGTCCCAGCACGTCGTCACGCAATAACGACCACGCCAGAAGAAATGGCTCCGTCGCGTCGACGATCGTCAAATCCTCTGCCAGTACCAGCAGCGGCGTTACGGTCGCGCCAAGCGCTGTCAGGTCGCCGGAGGCTTGTGCCATGGATGCACCTGCAAAGTAATCCTGCCAAAAAGATTGGGCGGTGCAATTGGCGCAAGGTTCCGGAGAAAAGTGTGCGGACACCACGGCGAATTCGCGCGATGCGCACCTCGCACGAATTCCAAATTTGCAATAGCAACACCGCTGAGACCGGCGCCATTCGCGCAGATAGGGTCAACCGACGTGCTGGCCCGGCGTTGTAGGATGTATGCGCAATAAAATGTAAGAAAATTCCCATAAAAGCACTACCATCCCGGGACCCCACTGTGATCCGGAATCAGCGTGCCGATTTTCTTTCGACTGCCTGCCCTTTACGCCCTGTTATCCGCCTGGGTGCTGCTCGCGGCATGCAACGCCTATGCGGGCGACCTCATCGCCGACCGCGCTTTTTTCGTCGATGACACGGCAAGCAAGACCTTAGCGGAAGTCCGTCAAGCACCGTTGACGCCCTACGCAGGGGTTCTCAGCCGCGGCTACACAAAGGCTGCCATCTGGGTGCGGTTAGGGATCACGCCCCCCGGGAATTCGAGGCCAGACGATGAAGTGGTGCTGCGAATTCGCCCTGTATTTTTGGATGAAATCCGATTATTTGATCCGCTCGACACGTCAGGTGCGGTGCGGATGGCCGGCGATACGATGCCTTTCAGCGCGTCAGAATTTCCTTCGCTCTCCCACACCTTTGTCATCCCTGCAGGCGCGGAGCCACGTTCGATCTGGCTTCGTGTGCGCTCGACAAGCACGACCTTGCTGACCGTGGAGGCCATGACACGGCCCGAGATGTCGACCAGCGAATTGAATCTCAATGTTGCCTATTTTCTTGCATTGGCCGTCATCGCCATGTTCGTACTGCTGGTGATCATCAATTGGCCTGGCCATCGAGAAATTCTTTATCCGCTATTCGTGATCCGGCAAGTCTTTTATCTGATCTATACAGCGTCGCTGTTTGGCTTGCACCGGCTGCTGTTAAAGGATTTTTCACCGCCATTCCTGGATGCCTTGTATAGCTGGATCGTCGTGGGTTCCACTGCGATAGCGGTACTGTTCGAGCGCGAGTTCTTGAGCGAATACTCACCGCGTCTGCCGACAAAGCTTGCATTGAACGGACTACTATGCTGGTCAGCTCTGGCCATTGCCATGCTGCTTTTCGGGGACGTCGGACAAGCGCTGAAAGCCAACATGATGCTCAATGCAGTGGCGGTACTGACTTTTTTACTGATCGCACTCACAAGCGCTAGCCGGCATGAAAGAGATGAAAAGCACAATGAAATCTTGTTGAGCAAAAAAGTCATCGTCGGGTATTACTCGGCTCTGAGCCTGGTGCTGTTCTTCAGCGTACTTCCGCTCCTGGGCCTGCTGAATGCCAATAAATATGCGATCGACGGATTTGTGTTTTACGCACTGGCATCAAGCCTGATCGTGACGGCCATGATGCTGGTCCGCGCACACAAGCAACGCAGAATTCACGCGGAATACGGCAACAAACTCTTGCTGTCGGAGCAGAGGGTGGCCTTGGAGAAAAGCAAGCGGGAGGAGCAATCGCATCTTTTCCATATGTTGATGCACGAGATCAAAAATCCGCTGGCCGTGATCGACATGGCCTTGCTGGCGAAGAATGACCAGAAGACCACCAGCGCTTACGTGAGCCGGGCAATCAACAGCGTCAAAGACATCCTTGACCGCTGCGTCAAGGCCGACAAGCTATCGGATGGAAATGTCGACACCGACCTGGAGTCCGTTCCCCTGAACGAATTCGTCAATCAGCTGCTGGCCAAAAAAAATGGCGAGGCCCGGCATTTTTCTGTTCGAATTGACGACGCATTCACGGTCATCGCGGACCGGCAGCTTTTCGGTGTTGTCATGAACAACCTCGTCGACAATGCGCTGCGCTATGGCGACCTGCGTGAACCTGTCGGTATCGACGCCCGGGCTGCAGCCAACCACGCAGGTGTGCGGGGCATCGCCATCACTGTATCCAATCGCCCGGGCCCGGCTTCGTGGCCGGATCCCGACAAAGTTTTCAAAAAATATTACCGCAGCGCTGGCGCTGAGGCGCAGTCGGGAACAGGACTGGGTTTGTATTTGATCCGCACGCTGGCAACCCTGATGGACGGCGAATGCCATTACGTGCCAGACGATAAAAACATCCGATTCGAACTATGGTTGCCAACCTGAATATCGTGCTCGTCGAAGACAACGACGACCTGCGTGAATTGACCTGCCAGGTGTTGGCGCAAGACGGTCATCGCATTACCGGGCTGGCGTGCGCCGAGGAACTGGAAGACCTCGCCGGCGGCGACTCCGTGGATGTTTTTTTGATCGACCTGAATTTGCCTGGCGAAGACGGCATCCACCTGGCTCAGCGCCTTCGGAAAGCCCATCCGCTGGTGGGCATCATCATCATCTCCGCACGGTCGGACCTCGACGACAAGCTGATTGGCTACGATAGCGGCGCTGACTGGTACATCACCAAGCCTGTCGTGTTTGCTGAACTGTCGGCGGCGATCAAGAGCTATGCGCGCAAGCGTCACGCCACCCTCCAGAATAAACAAACGCCGGATCAGGCCATCACACTCGACAAACTGCAACTCAACGGCCCGGCGGGCAGCATGAAGCTGACCAGCTCCGAAGGCATGCTGCTGACCGCTTTTGCCCGCGCTCCCGGCGGGAAACTGGAAACGTGGCAAATCGCAGAGATGCTGATGGTGGTGGTCAATGAAGCGATGAAAAGCAGCATTGCCGTCAGAATCGCGCGACTGAGGAAAAAATTAATCGACGTCGGCGCTCAGGGATTGGTGATCGAATCGATCAGGAACATGGGCTACCGGTTGTTGATAAACGTTGAAGTCTTCTGAAACACCGCCGCCGAATGGAAGATGTCATTATGAAAACCGAATGCAATGTTTTGTAATGTATCGGTAGGCTGACGCCGGAGCATGCAGGCTGGTCAACGAGCGTCCAGCCCAATGAACTCCCCTGCCCGGCACTCTTATCGCCTAGGCCTGTCCCTGTTGGCGTATTCAGTTTGCATCACAAGCCATGCGGCAGGTCCGGGCGTGGATGCCGGTTCTTTGCTGCGCCAGAACGAACAGGAACTGAAGTCGGGCAAACCGGCGCCGCCTGCGATTCAACCCGCGCCTGCCAAGCCCGGAACCAAGTCTTCCGAAGGCGAAGCCACGATTCAGGTCAACGGATACAAATTCGTCGGCAATACCTTGCTGACGTCGGATGCGCTGAACCAGGCCCTGTCGGCATTCGCCAACCGCCAGCTGACACTCACGCAACTCAGGGAAGCTGCGAATGTCGTCGCGAGCGTTTATCTTAGCGCCGGCTGGACGGCTCATGCTTATCTGCCCAAACAGGAAATTCAGAACGGCATCGTCACCATCCAGATCGTCGAAGCCAGATTCGGTGGCGCGCAACTGCAAGGCCCCTCGCCGTCGCGCATCAGTGCGCAAAGACTGGTCGACACGGCTGAAGCGAATCTGGGCAAAGGCAAGCCACTGCATGTCGCACAAATTGATCGCACGCTGTTGCTGCTCGATGACCTGCCGGGCGTCAGCGTCAGCGGCAATCTGGTCGCAGGAGACCACGATGCCGAAACCAATCTCGCGCTCTCTGTCGCCGACGAATCCCTGATCACCGGCTATGTCAGTGCCGATAACCAGGGCTCGCGGGCCACCGGACCCGAGCGCATCAACCTCAACCTCAGCGTCAACAGCCCGGCGCATATCGGTGATGTTTTGAACATCTACGGGCTCAAATCGCAGGGGAGCGACTATGAGCGCCTCAGCTATGCCATCCCTGTGGGCTACTTCGGCTGGCGCGCAGGCTTGCATGCTTCCAACTTGACCTACCGCGTCGTGACCAGCGAGTTTGCCTCGCTCGGTCCGCATGGAACAGCGACCACGGCAGGCTGGGATATCACCGACCCTCTGTTGC
>JBDKLN010000056.1:0-2616 GCA_039806045.1 Pseudomonadota bacterium | reverse complement strand
CAGGAGACCGCTGAAAACGTCGCTGATCGCTCTTCTCTTGCTGACGTCTGGTTTGATGGGGTCATGCAGCCCAGGGCCCGAGGCGTTCAGCAGAGCGAGTGGACCCGATGCTTCTGGTGCTGAAGCGTCAGGTTGGACCCCATCCAGCAAACTCATATCTCAAGCTGAGAGCTTGCTATCCATGCCGGAGGGTGCTGAAGGGCTTTCCGCCTATGTTCGCTACTATGCGGGGGGCAAGAAATCCGGGCGCCTTGTCCTGATCGGAGTCTTTCTCTCCAAATCCCTTGTTCGCGAGCCAGGGAAAGATCAGGCACCTGTTCGCATACTTTCCGGCGAAAATTCATTACCCGCCGCTTTCGATGGCGGATGTCTTGTCGTGAATTTCAGCTACGACCTGAATTCCGGAGAGAGGCCCAGATTGTGGTGTAACGGCGTAGCGTAGTAGAACGATGCTGCAAGCTTTGAGAGAAATCGTGAAATACGCGGCGGCGTTGCATTGGTATCGGCATGATCGGGAGATCCGGGTGCTCGTATCGGTCGCGGAACTGGGGCCGGCGCGATGATCCGACGGCACTTTGCTGCGGTGTCTCGACAGCCTGTCCGTGTTGTCGTCATTTCGTTGGCGGTGCTTGCTGGCTGCGGTAGCTGCACTGATGCGATCAATCGTCCGGATCCGGTGGATCAGTCCACTCCGGCCAAGTGGCAGTATCCCGGGAAGTGGGTCTTTACGCTCGTGGGTCGTGCCCCTGGATCCGGCGGATTCTTCGAGCTGGAGCTTACGGACCAGCCTGCCAAGACCTGCATAGGCGGCAGTTGGCGCAGGGCGGTCCCGACGCGGTACAACCTGTCCGCGCTTCCCGTTGGCGCCTGGTGGTCCGACCAGACGCTTTGGCCTGCTTACCTTGTCGAGGGGCGGTCGCTGACCGTTCTGCTGAACGGAGGCGGTGTGTGTGACAGTTATCCTCAAGTCAGCGCGAGGCTCTCTGAGGATTTCGCCAGAGGGTCATTGCAGTGGTCCGGGCTGGTACGCAGCAAGAATTATGGAAGCATTCGTGTCGTGCCGGTTCAGTAGAGCGGGCTGCGGCGCTGGGCTGGCAGTCACTGCCCTGTTCTGTGGCGTCTCTTGGGCAGGCGATGGGGTCGTGGCGACGTTCCGAGGTCTGGGTCCCGTCAAGTTGGGCGATACCGTTGGGCATATTTCCCGTTCGCTGGCCCGCAGCATCCGGGTGCCCAAGGACCCTGATGAGGCGGCATGTTTTCATGCGCCGGGTCCCGGCGGTTCAAGTCTCCTGATCGAGGATGGTGTCGTGGTGCGGATCGATGTCCGCGTCCCGGGAATCCGTACGGCGCGCGGTGCCCAGGTGGGCGACAGCATCGAGCGGATCCGTAAACTTTACGGCTCGCGCCTTCGGGAGGAGCCTCACTTTCATGCGGGGCTGCCAGAGCTTTACATGACGGTCCTGTCGTCGAGCGGCAAGGCCTCGCTCCGGTTCGAGACGTCGGCTGGAAAGATCGATGCCTGGTTTATCGGGCAGTCAGCGGCCGTGAAGTATGTGGAGGGTTGCCAATGACGGCTTTCAGTCGGCAACGTGACAACAGAGGAATGCCAGCTTGAACAGGATTTCGAGTATCCCGGTCGTGATCGGCCTTTCGCTGCTTGCCGCCTGCGCCACCCCAGGTGACCGCGAACTGCCGGCGCGGCTCGCAACGCTCGAGACGGAAATCGTCGCGCTGCGACAGCAGGCTGCTGCAGCCACGGACTATGTCGCCATCGCGAACCTGCAGGCGTCCTACGGCTTCTATGTTGACAAGTCGCGCTGGGACGATGCGGCGGATCTTTTTGCGGCGGATGCCACGCTCGAGATCGCCGGACGCGGACTCTTCACCGGCCAGCCGCGCATCCGGGAGTACCTGCACCAGTTGGGCGACATGGCCTACGGGCGGCTGTACAACCACATGCAGCTTCAGCCGGTGATCCACGTGTCGCCGGATGGCAAGTCCGCCCAGGGGCGCTGGCGCTCGTTCATGCAGGTGGGGCGGCTCGGCGCCGAAGCCCGCTGGGGCGATGCGATTTACGAGAACGAGTACGTGAAGGACGGCGGCGTCTGGAAGATCCGCAAGCTGCATTCCTTCATCACCTTCTACGTCGACTTCGACAAGGGCTGGAACAAGGAAGGCGTGGCGCTGCCCCAGCACCTGCAGCGCCTTGAGCCCGATGGCGAAGCGACCGTGAAATATGGCGCATTCCCGGAGGTCTTCCTCCCGCCCTACCACTACGCCAATCCCGTCACCGGGAAGTAAGGCCTCCCATCGCGGCCTCGATCTGCGCGTGTCGCTCGCGCACGATCGGGGCCCACTCCGGATGGGTGAAGGCATACAGGTCGCTACGACGGATGGCGGCCAGCAGCACATCGGCCACGGCCTCCGGCGCCATCCAGCGCAGGCCGCCGCCGTCGGCGAGTGATTCCAGGTCCTGGTCCACGAAGGCCCCGCCTGACAGCGCGGCGGGGCGGTTGCGCTGGCTCGACCCCAGCTGCGTGCTCACCGGCCCCGGGCACAGGATCGTGACGCCCACCTTGGCGTCATCCGCCTGCAGTTCCAGCGCCAGGGTTTCAG
>JBDKLN010000055.1:0-3281 GCA_039806045.1 Pseudomonadota bacterium | reverse complement strand
CACGAAGCCGGCCTTGCGCGGGCCCGAACGTTCGAGCCAGCCGCCCCAGATCGCGGCCGAGCAACCGAGCACGACGAAGAACAGCGTGTACATCCAGCCGAGGTCGAACTGGGTCCAGTTGCAGTCGGTCGCGAACAAGGCGCGGCCGGTGCCGGCAAGCTTGTCGAGGAAGGAGGTGGCGCCCGCGGCGCAGATCGGCAGCGGGGCACCGTCCGGGCCGACCAGGGCGTTCCCGAGCGGCTTCCAGAATACCGAGAAGCCGTAGGCCATGCCTATGCAGAGGTGGATCGCGAGTGCAGCGGGGGGAACAAGCCAGCGGTTGAAACCAGGGCTGGCGATCGTGTGTTCTTTCGCCAGCAAGTCAGCCAATGCCATAGGTTCTCCTCGGAATTCCCGCCGCCATTGGCGGATTGCCTGTTGTCGGGCGTCGCGGTCGCGCGGACTGCATACGCTGCATGCCGCACCTTTGACGCATCCACTTTTCCTGGGTGCCCAGCAATTGCCGGAGCACGCTAACACCCGGCATTCTACCGTGCAATATGCTAATCTCAGCATAATGTTTAAGTTCAGGATCAACCCCCATTGGGAAATCACGCGAGGCAGCGGGCAGGCACTCGATACGTCGGTGCTGCTTGCGCTGCTGCGCGCCATTGAGGAAACCGGCTCCATCGCGCGCGCTGCGCAGGTGGTCGGCCTGTCCTATCGCTATGCCTGGGGCTTGCTGCGCGATGCCGAGGAGCTGTTCGGCTACAGCCTGATGCAGACCGGCCGCGGCCGCGGCACCCAGTTGTCGCCGCTGGCCGAGAAGCTGATCTGGGCTGATCGACGCATTGCCGCCCGCCTGTCACCGACCCTCGACAGCCTCGCTTCGGAGCTCGAGGTCGAGCTCGGCAAGACGCTGGGCGCAAAGCCGGCATCGATACGCCTCGATGCCAGCCATGGCTTCGCCGTCGCGGCCTTCCTGAAGGAAGCGAATGAATCCGGCCTGCAGATCGACCTGCGCTATCGGAACAGCACCGATGCGGTGGCGGCGATGTCGCGCGGCGAATCGGACCTGGCGGGCTTCCATGTGCCGCTGGGCGAATTCGAAACGCAATCCGCCGAGCGCTACGGCCGCTGGCTCGATTCCAAGGCGCACCGGCTGATCCACCTGGCTGCGCGCACACAGGGCCTGTTCGTCAACCCGGGCAACCCGCTCGGTATCAAAGGCTTGCAAGACCTGTCGCGTCCCGACGTGCGCTTCGTCAACCGCCAGGTCGGCTCGGGCACGCGCATGCTGCTGGAACTGATGCTCCCCAGCCAGCGCATCGTGCCGTCGCTGATCAACGGCTACGAGAACACCGAGTTCACGCATTCGGCCGTCGCGGCCTTCATTGCCAGCGGCATGGCTGATGTCGGCTTTGGCGTGCAAACCGCGGCCGAACGCTTCAAGCTGGACTTCATCCCGCTGGCAAGAGAGCGTTATTTCTTTGCCGTCGGCGCCGATGCGCTGGACCATCCGAAGATGAGCAAGGTGGTCGAAGTGGTGCGTTCGAAAAGCTTCCGGGATGCCGTGCACCAGCTGCCCGGCTACGACGCGACCGATACCGGCAAGATCCTCACCCTCGCGCAAGCCTTCGGCGGCACGGCCGCCAAGAAGAGCGCTGCGGCCTGATCGTGCGCGACGCCCGCGCTTCCCTGTCGATGACCCTCCCTGTGGAACAGATCACTGGCCTGCTGCTGGCCGGCGGCCAGGGCCAGCGCATGGGCGGCCGCGACAAGGGGCTGCAAGCCTTGGATGGCGAAGCACTCTCACGACACGTCATGCGTCGCCTGTCGCCGCAAGTCGGCACGATCGTCATCAGCGCCAATCGCCATCTCGATGATTACCGGTGCTTCGGTTGCGACGTAATTACCGACGAGCTGTCGGGGTTCCAGGGACCGCTGGCCGGCATCCACGCGGGACTCGGGCACTGTGCCACCCCATGGTTGCTGACCGCTCCGTGCGATTCACCCTTCCTGCCGCACGACTTGGTGCAACGCCTGGGGGACGCCATCGTCGCCAGCGATGCCGACCTCGCGTATGCCGTCACCGGCACTGGCGACACGCGTCGCGAACACCCGGTCTTTTCGTTGCTGCGCGCGTCTCTGCGCGATGGCCTCGGCCGTTATCTGGAAAGCGGCGGGCGCAAGGTGCGCGAATGGCAGGCCGGCGTGAAGTCGATCGCCGTCCCCTTCGACGACGAACTAGCCTTCCGCAACCTCAATACCACCCGCGACCTGACAGATGCCCAGGGCGAAGCGGGAAACAGCACAAGCCCCGGCTAGCATGGGCTGCGCGTATCGGGCGCGCTAATTCTTCGGCTTGAAGTGCTTGTCGCTGATGCGGAATTTGCCGCGCCGGTCGCCCATCAGCGAGCGCAATTCGGCGATCGACAGCGTGCTCACCTCGTGCATGCGTATCAGCAGCGACGCCGTCACCGGCAACCTACGATGGCGAATCTTGCTGATCACCGGTGGTGACACTTCGAGCGCACGCGACAAGGCAGCGTCATTCTTCAGGTTGAGCCTGCCGATCAGTGAAGCAAGCAGTTGGTCCGGGTCGTAGCGCTGCGCCGCATGCGTCGTGTGCATCTTGTGCTGGTCCATGTCTTCCTCTTGCAAAGTCGTGACAGCATGATTGTGCGCACCGGCATCGACGCCGCATTGACCGCTCACAACGGCCTGCACATCACCGCATGATCAAGTCTTTGCCGCCGCTGGCAACGGCAGCGCGGTCTTGTACTTCACCTGCTTGAGCGCGAAGCTGGACTTGATGTTCTTGATACCGGGGATGCGCGTCAGGTTCTCGAGGATGAAGCGCTCCAGTGCCTGGATGTCGGGAACGACGATGCGCAGCAAGTAATCCTCGTCGCCGGTCATCAGGTAGACCTCCATCACCTCATCGAAATGGCTGACGGCCTGCTCGAATTTTTCGAGCGCACCGGCCTCCTGCTTTTCCAGCGACACGCGCACAAACACGTTCACCTTCAGTCCCAGCGCATGCGGGTCGACCAGCGCGACATAGCGCGAGATCACGCCCTCGCCCTCCAGCCGCTTGACCCGCGCCAACGTCGGGGACGGCGACAGGCTGACCGCCTGGGCCAGTTCGACGTTGGTCAGGCTGGCGTCGCCCTGTAGCTGACGCAGGATCTTCAGGTCTGTACTGTCGAGGTTTTCCATTATTAAATTTGCTTAAAAAGTTTATTTTCAGCATTTTATGCTGCAAACAACCCTCCCAGTGAAGTTTTTTGGCAGCACCT
>JBDKLN010000054.1:0-46510 GCA_039806045.1 Pseudomonadota bacterium | reverse complement strand
GCCTGATCATGCGCCCCGGACTGCCTGACTATGCCGAACTGCAGTGCGCATCGAACTTCAGTTTTCTGCGCGGCGCTTCGCATCCCGAGCAACTGGTCGCGCGCGCGGCAGAGCTGGGCTATCGCGCGCTGGCCATCACCGATGAATGCTCGGTGGCCGGCGTGGTGCGCGCGCATGGCGAGGCAAAGCAGCAGGGACTGCCGCTGATCGTGGGTTCGCAGTTCCGCGTGCAAGAACATGAGGGCTCAGGCTTCCGGCTGGTCGCGCTCGCGATGAACCGCGACGGCTATGGCAATCTGTGCGAACTGATTACGCTGGCACGCAGCCGCGAGCAGAAGGGCCGTTACCGGATCGATGCACAGGACTTCACGCAACCACCGGCCGCGCTGTCGCATCTGCGCGGACTGCCCGATTGCCTGTTGCTGCTGGCGCCGGACTACGGCATTGACGTTGCCGCATTGCACCGGCAGGCCGACTGGCTGCGTGCAACTTTCGGTGAGCGTGCGCGGCTGGCGCTGACCTTGCTCTATCGCGGGCAGGACGATGCACACAAAGCTGCCGTGCTGCAGGTCGCCTCGCTGCACGGCTTGCCGGTCGTGGCCACCGGCGATGTCTGCATGCATCTGCGTTCGCGCAAGCGCTTGCAGGACGTATTGACGGCGATCCGCGTCGGCGAGCCTGTGGGGCAGTGCGGACGCCGTCTGTTCGCCAATGCCGAGCAACACCTGCGCTCGCGTCTTCGACTGGCCAACCTGTACCCGCCGGAGGCACTGGCCGCGACGCTGGCCATCGCGGAGCAATGCCAATTCTCGCTCGACCAGTTGCGCTATGAATACCCGGATGAACTGGTGCCGGCCGGCCATACGCCGGCCAGCTACCTGCGCGAACAGGCATGGGCCGGTGCGCATCGTCGCTTCCCGCAAGGCATACCGGCCAAGGTACAGCAGCAGGTCGAACATGAACTCGCGCTCATCACGCAGATGGGCTACGAGCCTTATTTCCTGACCGTGTACGACATCGTGCGCTTTGCGCGCAGCCGCCACATCCTGTGCCAGGGGCGCGGGTCGGCGGCAAACTCGGCGGTCTGTTACTGCCTGGCCATTACCGAGGTCGATCCGGCACGCGGCAATTTGCTGTTCGAGCGTTTCATCTCGAAAGAGCGCAATGAGCCCCCCGACATCGATGTCGACTTCGAGCACCAGCGGCGCGAAGAAGTCATCCAGTACATCTATGAAAAATACGGCCGCCATCGCGCGGCACTGACAGGCGTCGTCATTACCTATCGCCCGAAGAGCGCGATCCGCGAGAGTGGCAAGGCGCTTGGCATCGATCCGCAGATCGTCGACCGGCTGGCCAAATCCCATCGCTGGTGGGACAGCCGCGAGCAGCTGGCCGAGCGTTTTGTCGACTGCGGCATGGACCCGGCATCGCTGATGGCGCAGCAATGGCTGCAGCTGGCCGGCGAATTGATGGGCTTCCCGCGCCACCTGTCGCAGCATCCGGGCGGCTTCGTGATCGCGCGCGACAAGCTGTCGCGGCTGGTGCCGATCGAAAAGGCGGCGATGGAGGGCCGCAGCGTCGTGCAGTGGGACAAGGATGACCTCGATGCGCTCGGGCTGCTGAAGGTCGACATCCTTGCACTGGGCATGCTGTCGGCCATGCGGCGCGCGCTGGAATTCATTTCGCAGCTGCAGGGCGAGCCCTTCGAGCTGTCCGACATCCCGGCCGAGGACAAGCCAACCTACGACATGATCAGCCGCGCCGACACCATCGGCGTATTCCAGATCGAGAGCCGCGCGCAGATGAGCATGCTGCCGCGCCTGCGGCCGCGCACCTTCTACGACCTCGTGATCGAGGTCGCGATCATCCGTCCCGGCCCGATACAGGGCGGCATGATCCATCCCTACCTGCGACGCCGGCAGGGACTGGAACCGGTTACCTATCCGAGCGAGGATCTCGAGACGGCGCTGTCGCGCACGCTGGGCGTGCCGATCTTCCAGGAACAGGTGATGCAGCTGGCGATGCTGGCCGCCGGCTTTTCCGCCGGCGAGGCCGACCAGCTGCGGCGCGCGATGGCCGCGTGGAAGCGCAAGGGCGGGCTGGAAAAATTCCATGACAAGCTGATCGGCGGCATGCTGGAGCGCGGCTATGAGCGCGAATTCGCCGAGGCCTTGTTCAGCCAAATCGAGGGCTTTGCCGAATATGGCTTCCCCGAGAGCCATGCGGCCAGCTTCGCGCTGCTGGCCTATGCCAGCGCCTGGCTGAAGTGCCACCATCCGGCCGCGTTGCTGGCGGCGCTGCTCAACAGCCAGCCGATGGGTTTTTATTCGGCGTCGCAGCTGGTGCAGGATGCGCAGCGCCACGGTGTGCAGGTACGGCCGGTGGACGTCAGCATCAGCGACTGGGACGCGACGCTGGAACAAGAGGTCGCGCCCGGCAAGCCGCCGGCCGTCAGGCTGGGCATGAACCAGGTCGGTGGCCTGTCGCAACAGTCAGCCTGGCGCATCGAAGAGGCGAGGGCCGTTCGCCCATTCGCCCATCTGCAAGACCTGGCGCTGCGCGCGCAGCTCGATGCCGGCGATTTGCAGGCACTGGCGGCGGCCAATGCACTGGCCAGCCTCGCAGGAAATCGGCGCGAGGCGCTCTGGCATGCGGTCGAAGCGGTGCCGGGCAAGGGCTTGCTGAAGGTGATCGACCATGACGATGCCGCAATACGATTGGCCGCACCGTCGGAAGCGCAGGAGATCGTCGCGGATTACCGCTCGCTGGGCCTGACGCTGGGCCGTCATCCGCTGGCCTTGCTGCGCAAGCAGCTGCATGCGCGGCGCTTCGTGCCGGCCGCAAGCTTGTCAGGCTACGGACAGGGACAGTTCGCGCGCGCCTGCGGCATCGTCACCGTGCGTCAGCGGCCGGCGACGGCGAAAGGAACGATGTTCGTCACGATCGAAGATGAAAGCGGCGTCGTCAACGTGATCATCTGGCCGGCGCTGGTCGAGCAGCAGCGGCGAGAACTGTTGCAGGCGTCGTTGCTCGGCGTCTATGGCATCTGGCAAACGGAAAACAATGTGCACCACTTGATCGCTAAACGATTACTTGATTTGAGTCCCTTGCTCGGAGCGCTGACGACATCGAGCCGGGATTTTTGCTGATCCTGCGCCCGCCGACACACAGCGCGCACCCGTGTCGTTACATTGACGAACTGCATGACAGCTTCTGTTACCCATCGCATCGCATTATTCTCATCAAGATGATCGGAGCCATCATGTCAGTATCAGGTACCAGCCCGCGTGACCACACGCTGACCACCACCAGCACGCTTAGTAACACCCTCACCACCACCACGACCCAAACCGCCCCCACTACCGGCACTACGAACGTGCTGACCGCATCACTAAAACAGTCATCACCGCCCAAGGACGATAGCCCGACCGGGCGCTCGAAGAAGACTGTTACACCACGCAGTCCACGTACGCCGCGCACGATGCCGGTGCCGAAGCTGCGCTTGCGCAGCACCTCGTCATCCGTGGAATTGATGCCAACGCCGGCCAAGCTGTCGCAATCACATCCGCAACCAGCCACCAGCCCGACGACCCTGCAAGCCAAAGCACTGACTACCAGCACACCCAAGGCCGCGCAGACCTCGACCAACGACACACTGTCGATCCAGTCCCATTCCGAACCAAGCTTCCAGATCATCCGAAAGCGTATCCCGTTCAGTGTTCTGAAAGACAGGGAAGCCGACCAGCGGATGCAGCAGATTGCCGACCTGATAGTCAATGACCTGGTCGACGCGGGCAGTTCCGCCAACGACCTGAAGGTTCTGGGGCGCGTCGATACGGCGTTTTATATCGACCGCTTGCCTGATGCGCTGAAATCATTCGCGAAAGGTATTGACGGGCCGACCATCTCGTCCAGCAAGCTGCTGCAGCGGTATTTCGCGTCTGAATTACACGGCAATATGGGATGGGGCGGCGCGAAAACCCTGTATGCCAACTTCATCTACCAAGAAACGGTACGCTCCGGCGCCAGCGGACGCATCGAGATCGGTGAAGACAGTCCCGACATCAAGCAGGCTGAAGTGGAACGCATCAAAGGCATCGCCGAAGTCATCGTGCGTATGCTGATCGGCTATCCGCCAACGATAGACAGCTCGCCGCTGCCGAAAAAGCTACTCCGGTTCCTGATCGCTTGCGACCAGCGTCTGCACACCAAACTGTTGGGTGGTGGCATGAAGCACAGCTTCAGCACTGACCAGATACGCGTGGGAAGGCTGGCACAGCTGACCAATCTGGTAGTCACCCGTCTGTTGCAACCGATGTTGTCATCACTGGCCGCCAAGAACCCGTCACAGACAGAGATATGGTTCCTCGGCCTGCTGATGAAGGGGCTGGTCGCTGGCATTGAACAGATGAGCGTTGCCTTTTTCAATAAATCTTTTGCCGAATCACCGCATGTGCTGCAGAAAATGGCAACCGAAAAACTCACGCAGGAAAGAATCGCATCACGTATCCGCAAGCTGCAATCCAAGCCGACCGTACGCCATGTGCGCACCCGTAGCGCTGACACCGAGCCGATCAGCCCGCGCACTTTGCGTACGATCGAGGAAGCGAAAAACTTCCGAAAAACACAGAAGGCCGTCGAGGTGGCCCGAGAACTAGAGGAGCAAGACTGGAGTGCTCTGGACGAGGCGCGCCGTCATATCACCGAAAACCTTGCCGTGCCAAAGACAACGGGCAACTCGCCGCAATTCGATGCCGGCGACATTGACGCGCTGGTGCAAGAGATCCTCAGCAATCGCGCTGATTTCGATAATCTGGTGCTGACGCCACGCCGTGCTTCACCGCTGGAGGACAGCGATGATCAGAGAGTCGACAAGCCGGAGCCGGTAGCGATACTGACGACCACGACAACAAACACCACCACCACGACCACCACCACGAGCACGGCAAACACGAGCGCGTTGAATACTGCGCCGTCATCAGATGCGCAGGCAATCCGCAGTGGATTGAACCCGGAAACACACGGGTCATGATGCAAAAAATGCGCGGCCGCGACGGGCAGCCGCGCATTTTTCCATCGCCATCCGGATGAACCTCGATTGACATTTCAGGTCAATCAACAACGCGGAGCGCTCGATCACGTCCTTCCTTTGGGGGAATAAATTGCGGGAGCGAATCCCTGTCACGTCTGCGACATAAAAGCACCAGCGTTTGTTTCGGCTTCTTATGCGCTACCTCAAGGCCATCCAAGTTCACACCGACGTACAGTCGATCCCGAAGCAATGGGAAAGAGGCATTTTCCGTGCATGAAATGGCATATCCACACCAACCGCCTGTCAAGGCCTGAAGGAAAATCAGCATGAGCGAACCGGCGATCCGCACCCGAGACAACACGACATTCACCCTGAACATCGATGACCGGATCTACCAATGCCCTGTGTCCGATGCCGCGCTGTACATGCTGTGCCGCGACCAGGACAATTCCATGAACCAGATCGATGCCTACTTGCAGCTGAAGGAAAAGGTGCAGACCACCTTTGAAAAATTGCTGGTCGATGGCGACGATCGCATGCCCGAGGTGCTGGAGCCGACGCACTTCCTCAGCTGAAAGCCATCCCGGCATCGTTGCCGGATTCCCGTGGAAAACGAATCCGCCGCCTGATGGCGGCGGGTCGTTGCGGATGTCGCTGACAAGGAAGGGTCAGGCCGCCACGTCCATCGGCGCCGAATGCTGAAGTTCGCCGATCAGCTCGAACACTTCATCCTTCGACAATACATAGCGCTCCATCAGCGTGTCCTTGAGTGTCACCATCCACGGACGATAGCTGCCGATGACGGCCAGTGTCTGCGAATACAGCTCATCAGATTTTTGCTCGACTTCGCGCACCGCATCTTCGCGCGCGCCGTCGCGCTTGAACTGACGGTAGTCCAGCTTCGAACGCGAGTACATCGATAGTTGGTTGACCATCAGGTCCAGCCGCGCGGTCGCCTTCTGGATATCGTTCTGGCTGCCGACCGAAATGCCGCGCGCGCCGTAGAACAACTCTTCGGCCGCAACGCCACCGTACAGCTGCATCACGTCCTGCTCCAGTTCTTCCAGCGTCTGCAGGCCGGCGTCCGGCGTCGCTGACAGCACATAGCCCAACGCACCCAGTTTCGACACCGACTCGGTGCTGATCTTCAACAGCGGCGACTGTGATTTCACCTCGTCGAGCGGCAAGCCTTGCTTCAGCAGCGGATCGACCTGCATGAAAAAATGGCCGAGCTCGTGCAGGGCGACGCGCTCGCGCTGGCGATCCTTTTCGGCGCTGGCGGCACGGTCGGTCAGGCCGATCGCGCTGCGTTCGAAGGCACGGAACAGCAGGTCAGTGTCGATGACACTGTGCTCTTCGATCGCAATCATGCTGGCACGGTCGACTACGGTCTCCAGCAGTGCAGGGGACAGATTGGCCGTGATCTCGGCGACGTAATCCAGGTTCAGACGATCCCAGGCGACGACTTTTTCATCCTTGCGCTTCAGGAAAACACGCAACAGCTCGCGCCGCTCGGCCTTGTTCGGCAGGCGGAAATTGATCTTTACCGCGAAGCGGCGCAGCATGGCTTCATCCATCTCGCTGTTGGCATCGTCAAAATTGGATGCCACCACCCAGATCACACCATGGCCTTCATCGCTCTTGATGCCATCCAGCAGACCGAGCAGGGTATTGGCAGTGTCGTCATCCCATTTGCGCTCGCCGCGGCCGCGTGGCATGAACAGCGATTGCGCCTCGTCGAGGAAAATCAGGCAGCGCCCCTGGTCGCAAGCCTTCTTGTAGATCGCGTTCAGCGTCTTGGAGCCACCACCGACCAGACCCGATTCCAGGCCCGAACCCGAGGCCTGGATCAGCGGGATGCCGAGCTGCTTGGCGAGATAGCCCGCCAGCTTGGTCTTGCCGGTGCCGGCCGGACCGGTGAGCATCACGTTGAACGGCTTGTCGATGTTGTGCGACTTGTACAGTTCGCGATTGCGGATCATCGATTCCAGGTGCGCGACTTCGCGCTTGATATCGTCCATGCCGATCAGGTCATCCATGCTGCCCTTGAGCTTTTCGGGCTTGGTAACCGCGACCGATGAGCCGAAGCCGGGCATCGACTTTTTCAGTGCCACTACCATCAGCACCAGCAACAGCAATCCGACCGCATTGCGGGCAAGGAAACCACCGGCCGATTCGACGAAGCCGGCCGGCACTTCTTCATCCTGCATCACGCGCTGGTTGGCGGCCAGCCATTCCGGTTGGGCGATTGCGTAAGGAATGCCGTTCTTCAGCAAGACTTCGCGCTCAAGATTGACGTGGGTGCTGTTGGGCACCTTCACCGACACGATCTTCGGCTGCCCCTTGAACTTGATCAGGTAGCGCGGCGATTCAGAGGATGGTTGGGCAATCAGCAAATACTCGAGCCGGTCACGCCGGGCGGGCAGGGTAGTGATCAGCGAGACATCCTGGCTGTAGACCACCGGCGAGCTGGGCAAGAGCTTCGGCGCACCTTCGAAGGAAATGATGATGGCTGACAGAAGCAGCAAAGAAAACAAGGCATTGCGCAGACGGACGTTGCGCAGGGTCTGGACGAACGAATTCAATGTGAGCTTGGGCATGGCAGACGTCAGTAATTGCCGCGACCAGCGGCGGGGGGCGCCGGAGTTGACGCAGGGATGGCTTGCAGCTCGGTTAGGACAGGAGGGCGCGGAGAAAGTTGCGGCGCCGGCGCCGAAAGGCCGGACTAAGCCAGGGCGCGTAGGGACGCCGGTAGCGTCTCCTCCGGAAAGCGGGCGTCAGACCAGGCCGAGGATGCGGCCGAGCTCGGCGAGGTAAGGCGTATCGCGCAGGACTTCGCCCTCGACGCTGGCGACCAGATCGTCAAGGTTGCGGTGGGTGCCGTGCAATTGCGCTTTCAGCGCCGTGCCGGACTGCTCGCTGCTGGCCAGCGTGCGCTTGAGCGCGTCAATCTCGGCGCGCAGGGCGGCGACTTTCGGCGAGCCGGCGGGGGCACGGGAAAGCTCTTGCTCCAGATCAGAAACCAAGCGGTTGATCCGTTCCAGACTGAATTCTTGGGACATCCATGCCTCCGAAAAAGTACCCGGCGCCGGACGGCGACCGGACTGAATTGATCTTGGTTCAATCAACAGGCAGTGTCAATGCCGGAAAGGTCAGCCATGCTGGTCCGCGATTACTGCAATATGAACGTCATTTGCTGCGAACCGGATGCCCCGATTGCCGAAGTCGCCGGGCTGATGCGGCGGCATCACGTGGGCGACGTGATCGTGGTCGACAACCAGCAGGAAGGCTTGCGGGTGCCAATCGGCATCGTGACCGACCGCGACATCCTGATCGAGACCATCGCGCTGGATATTGACGCCAAGCTGTTTACAGCGGCTGACCTGATGACCACGCCAATCACGACGGTGCTGGAGGATGCCGGCATGGACGAGGCGCTCGCTATCATGCGCGGCAAGCGGGTGCGGCGGCTGCCGGTCGTCAACCGAGGCGGCAGTCTGTTCGGGGTCCTGAGCTCGGATGATGTGCTGAACCTGATTGCGTCCGAACTGTCGATGATCGCTGGGCTGGTCGTCGAGCAAACCGTTACCGAGGGTCGTTTGCGCAAATAAGCCGGGGACGGCATGTCGGGCTGTACGGAAGCTGGCGGCTGTCGCGACTTTCAATGGGCCTGGCAGGCAGGGGCTGGAAAGCTGGGTTCAGGGGATGGATCAGCGCCTGCCTGAAACAGCCTTGACGAAACACCGTATGTAATTTTACATAATACAAATTATGCGAATTATTAAGTGACGGAGCTCGCCCAACCACCCGCAGCGGCGACCGCTGGCTTTCCAGAGGCAAGCCCGCCCAGGATTCCGGAGACACCTGCAGCGTTCAGTCCGATCGCCATCCCGGGAGCCGTCGCGTAAGCACCGGCCCAAGCGATTGACGATTGCAAAGCCCATCGGGACCAAAGCCAGCGATTTGCAGTTGTTTCATTGAAAATTTATTCAAGATCAAACGACGATCATCGAAACCTGAAAAACTGCCGTTCATCGACTGTCTTAAAGCAAGCAGCTGGTCGCAGGCGGTCGAATTCCAGCAGAAAACTCATGAGGATCAAAATGAGAAAAATTCCCCAATTCCTTGTTTATGCGTTGATTTTCTCCATCAATTGGATGGCGCTGACCGGTCCGGCCAGTGCCACGATGATTGGTTCAGAAGCCCTGGTTCAGGCTTCACAGCGGGACGCCACCGAAGCCAAGGTCTTGCAGGCCTTGAGCCGCCCGGCGCTGGTGCAGCAGATGGAAAAGCTCGGCGTTGATCCGGCGGCAGCCCGCGATCGTGTGGCCGCGTTGACTGATGCCGAGCTGGCCGCGCTGGATCAGCGACTTGACAGTCTGCCGGCCGGTGGCGACATCGTCGGCGCGCTGCTGTTCGTCTTCGTGCTGCTGCTGGTGACAGACATCCTCGGCCTTACCAAGGTATTCCCGTTCACCCGTGCGCGTCGTTGATACGGCAGGCGTGCGTCGGCACTTGAACAGGCACATCCGAACCCTGGCGCTGGCAGTCGTGGCCGTCCTGCCCGTCGCCTTCCTTGGCGGCTGTGCCGGTACGGGCATCTGGTCGGAATCCTCCATCAACGCCGGCTTGCCCGCACATGTCGAACTGAAAGACACGCCATTTTTCGCGCAAGCGCAGCATCAATGCGGACCCGCGTCACTGGCAATGGCGCTGGGGGCCGCCGGTTTCGAGGCCCAGCCGAAGGACCTCGAACCCATGGTCTTCCTGCCAGACCGCGCAGGGTCTTTACAGGCTGAAATGCTGGTCGCTGCTCGCCGTCGCGGCGCCCTTGCCTATGTGATCCCGCCCAGGCCGGACGCACTCCTGGCGGAGCTGGCGGCTGGTCGGCCCGTGGTGGTATTGCAGAACCTCGGCCTGTCCTTTGCGTCACGCTGGCACTATGCCGTCGCCATCGGCTACGACCGGCCAACGCAGCAAATCATCCTGCGATCAGGGCTGACCGAGCGTGAACTGATGAGCTTGCGCACCTTCGGACACACTTGGGGAAGATCGAATCACTGGGCGCTGGTCATACTGGCGCCCGGCCAGTTGCCGTTGCAAGCCGACCCCGCGGCGCTCGAAAAATCGCTGGCAGCGCTGGAAAAACATGCACAAGCCGGGCACATGCTTCGCTATTACGATGCGGCGAGCCGGCGCTGGCCCGACAACGACTTGTTCCGCATGGGGGTGGGGATCAATGCATATAACGCCGGCAAGCTGGACATCGCCGAGTCCGCTTTCAGGACCGTATCCGCCATGAAGCCTGACCATACCGCTGCATTGAACAATCTCGCGACCGTGCTGCAAGACCTGGGCCGACTGGATGAAGCGCTGGCGGTGGCCGAGAAGGCGGTCGCCCAGCGCGACCAGTGGCAAGCGCAGGCACTGGCCACGCGCGATGGCATACGCCAGGCGATGCAGAGACACCACCCGTGAGCGCAGCCGCTGCAGTCAGTGAAGCAAAGACTCAGCGCGGCACCCAGCCGCCGCATACCGGGAATACCTGGCCGACGAAGCAGTCGGCATGCGCGCTGCACAAGTAGGCCGCGAACATCGCATCTTCTCGCGCGCCGACCAGTCGCCCCAGCGGCACTTCCCATTTCAACCTTTCCTTGAACGCCGGATCGGCCTGTACCTCGGGCGGGAAATATGTGGGGTTCTCGACGAAATTCTGTGCAATCGCATTGACTTGCACCTGGTGCGGCGCCACTTCCACGCCGACCGACTGGATGTAGGCCAGTTGCGCGCCGCGCGCGGCGCTGTAAGTCGATGCGCGCTTCATGCCGCGCAAAGGCGATGCACTGCCCATCAACAAGATCTTGCCCTGCCCGCGTTCGACCATCTGCGGCAGGACGGCGCGCACCAGGCGCGGCAAGGGATCGACCATGTGCCGGAACGCGTGGTGCCAGTCATCGTCGCTGGTATCGACCGCCGGCTTGCGTGCGGCCGGCACGGCGAGGTGGGCGAGCAGGATGTCGATGTGCCCGGCCTCGGCGACCAGTTGCGCCGGGCGGTCCGGATCGTCGATCGCACCATGGTCGGCGATCACCTCGGCGCCGAGGCTGGCGAACACCTCGGTCAGGACCGGCCCCATGAAATCCGAAGCCTGGGTCAGCAGGACGCGCTTGCCGGAAAGATCGAATGCAGCCATTCATGTCTCCTTTGATTGTCGTTATCGGCAAATCATAGCTCAGGCGCTTGAGCGCCCTCACCGCCGCACCGCCCGGTCCCGCTAGCATGGTCGGCGATGCGCATCCTCGTGGCCCACAATCAGTACCACTACCGCGGTGGCGAAGACACGGTCGTCGATGCCGAAGTGGCGCTACTGCGCCGCCACGGCCACAGGGTCGAAGTCTATCGCCGTGACAACGCGGAACTGTCGCGCATGAGCGCACCCGATGCGGCACTGTCCACGCTGTGGTCACGACGCACGCTGGCCGATCTGGCGCGCATCGCAGAGCGATTCAGGCCCGACCTGGTCCATGCGCACAATATCTTTCCGCTGATCTCGCCCTCGCTGTATGCCGGCGCGCGCCGGCACCGGCTGCCGATGGTGCAGACCCTGCACAATTTCCGGCTGGTGTGCCCGCAGGCCATGCTGGTGCGGCAAGGGCGCAGCTGTACCGATTGCGTGGGCCATGTGCCCTGGCGCGGGATCGTACACCGCTGCTACCGCCAATCCTTGCTGCAGACCTCGGCCGTGGCCACGATGCTGGTGATGCACCGGCTGCGCCGCACCTGGCAACGCGATGTCACGCGCTATATCGCACTCAACCAGATGTGCCGCGACATCTTCTTCGCAGGCGGCCTGCCGCTGGAGAAGCTCGTCATCAAGCCCAACTTCGTTGTCGCCCGAGGCAAGCCGGATTGGGAACGACGCTCGGGCGGCGTCTTCATCGGACGCCTCGCCGACGAAAAGGGCTTGCACGTGCTGATGCAGGCGATGCGGCAGCTGCCCGACAAGCAGATTGCCGTCTACGGCAAGGGACCGCTGCAGGAACTCGTGACGGATGCGCCCGGCCTTGATTATCGCGGCTTCCAGACGCCCGACATACTCGCCCGGCGCATGCATGCCGCTGCGTACCTGGTGATGCCGAGCACCGGCGTCGAGAGCTTCGGGCTGGTCGCCGTCGAAGCATTCGCCTGTGGCACGCCGGTCATCGCAACCCGCCAGGGTGGCATGCTGGAACTGGTCGTGCATGGCAAGAACGGGATGCTGGTCACGCCCGGCGACCCGGCTGGACTCGCGCAAGCCATTGCGTATGCCGAGGCGCATCCGGAGCACATGCGCGACATGGGCCGGGCCGCCTGGCAGACCTATCTCGAGCACTACACCCCCGAGCGCAATTACGAACAGCTGCTGCGTATCTATGAGCAGGCCATGGCAGTGGCTCGACTGCCGGTCCCGCCTCCCCTCGCCCATGACATCCCTGGCACTGGTCGTTAACGAACCCCCGCCCTACCGGATACCGGTATTCAATCGGGTGGCAGCGCAACCCGGGCTGCGGCTGCACGTGATTTTCTGCTGCCGCCGCGAACCCAATCGCGCATGGGACCTGCCCGCGGTCGCCTTCGACCACCAGTTCCTGCGCGAGCGCATCACGACCGTCCGCGGGCGCTATATCCACAACAACCCGGACGTGCTGCTGGCGCTGTCGCGACTGAAGCCGGATGCCGTGATCGGCAACGGCTTCAATCCGACGCACTTGTATGCGATGGCCTGGTGCGCGGCACGCGGCCGCCCCTACCTGCCGATGACGGATGGCACGCTGCAATCGGAACGGGGGCTGGGATCGCTGCACCGCCGATTGCGGCGATGGACGTATGGCCGCGCGCGCGCGACGATCGCTGCCAGCCAGGGCGGGTTCGCGCTGTATCACAGTTACGGCGTGCCACGTTCGTCATGCTTCCAGTCGTGCCTGTGCGTGGACAATGAACGCTTTCGTCCACCGCTGCCGAATGAGCCACGCCCCTGGGACTTTCTGTTCTGCGGTCGGCTGGAGCCAGCCAAGCGACCGTCATTCGCTCTGGAGGTCGCGTTGCAGGTCGCACGCAGGCTGCGCCGCAAGACCCGGTTGCTGTTCGTCGGTTCCGGTAGTCAGACCGCAGCCTTGCACGCGCAGGCGGCTGCTTGCGCGCATGAAGTCGAGACCGGTTTCCATGGATTCGCGACGCAGGCCGAATTGCCCGGCCTGTATCGCTCGGCGAAGCTGTTCCTGTTCCCGACCGAGGCCGATGTGTGGGGCGTGGTCGCGAATGAAGCGTGTGCCGCCGCCCTGCCTGTCATCGTGTCGCCGCACGCCGGCGTGGCCGGCGAACTGGTGGTGGATAGCCGCAATGGCTATGTGCGCGAGCTTGATGTCGGCGCCTGGACCGAGGTGGCGGTGCTGCTGTTGTCGAACGAGCCCATGCGCCGCGGGCATGCAGAACGTTCATTGCTGATGGTCGAGCCTTATCGATTCGAAGCAGCGGCGGCCGGCATTGTCGATGCCTGCATGGCAGCAACGGCAAATGCCGCAGTCGCGACCGCTGTGCCGGGATCGCTGCGCCGAGATCGGCACCGTCAGCACGATGCCGACACCGGCGTCAGGCGGCTGTCAGGCGACCGGTCTGGTAATCGATAATGGCCTGTTCGATCTCGGCCACCGTATTCATCACGAACGGGCCGTATTGCACGATGGGCTCATTGATCGGCTTGCCTGCCAGGATCAGGAAGCGCGCGCCTTCCGGCCCGGCGATAAAGCTCGCCTCGTCGCCGTCCGACAAGATGGCGGCACTGTGCGTGTCCAGCAGACGGTCGTCGCCAGACAAGCCTAACTGCCCCTCGAACACATAGGCCATCGCATGGTGGCCGCGTGTCAGCCGCTGCGTGAACGTGGCAGCGGCCGGCAGCGACACGTCGAGATAGAGCGGATCGGTCGACAGGCCCGCAATCGGGCCGGCAAGCTCGACGCCGTTGCTGCGCAACGCCCCGGCGATCACTTTCACCTGGCCGCCGCTCGCGAGGGCATGCACCGGAATTTCTTCGGGCAGGATGTCGCGATAGCCGGCGGGTTTCATCTTCTCCCGCGCCGGCAGGTTGATCCATAGCTGGAACCCGCGCATGCGGCCGTCGAGCTGTTGCGGCATTTCGGAATGGATGATGCCCCGGCCGGCTGTCATCCATTGCACGCCGCCGCTTTTCAGGTCGCCCTGGTTGCCAAGGTGGTCTTCATGCCGCATGTGGCCGTCGAGAATGTAGGTAACTGTCTCGAAGCCGCGATGCGGATGCGATGGGAAGCCGGCGATGTAATCGCCCGGGTTCATCGACGAGAATTCGTCGAGCATCAGGAAGGGATCGAGGCGCGTGCCCTCCCCGCTGCCCAGGCTGCGCCGCAGGCGCACGCCGGCGCCGTCCGATGTGTTTATCGCGGGAATGATGCGCGCGAGCTGGCGCGGCGTGGCAGGTGTCGTCATGGCAGGCAAGGTGGATGCGGAATGCGTCGATTCTACCCGTGCGGTCGACAGTGCGCCCGCCGCTCAGGCGCTGATATGCGCCACCAATGGCAAATGGTCGGAGGCCCGCCGTGCCAGCGGCGTCGCATGCGTGCGCACCTGCACCAGCCGGTGCCGGGGCCGTATCCAGATCCTGTCCAGCGCCAACACGGGCCAGAAGGAAGGAAAGGTGGCCGGCGCCGGCACCGGCTGGAAATGCGAGACCAGCGTGCGCAAGGTGCGCCCCCAGACGAACCATTCGTTGACGTCGCCCATCAGCAGCACGGGCATTTCATCCGTATCGAAGGCCTGCAGCAGCCTTGCCACTTGCATGCGCCGCTCGGCCGCGCGCAGGCCCAGGTGCGTCGCAATGACGCGCAGCGGGCTGCCATGGCAATGAAGATCGGCATCGACGGCGCCACGCGGTTCGCGCGCGCCGAATGAAATGTCGATGCAACGGGTGCGCAATACGGGAAAGCGCGACAGCACCGCATTGCCGAAGCGACGGCCGCCGACACTGAACGTTGGCCCGGCCACGCCGACCCTGCCGAGGATGCGGCATAACAGGACCAGCACATCCGGCCAGTGCGTTCCACCCAGCGGCACTTCCTGCAGCGCGACGATGTCGGCATTGGTCTGGCGCAGTACATCGGCAATGCGCTGCGGTGAGAAATGCCCGTCGATGCCGACGGCGGCATGGATGTTCCAGGTAGCCACCGTGACTGGCCAGGGCTCGGTGCGCTTCATTGGCGCTCGACGCGATGGCCGCCCAGACGGCGCATCGTGATGCCCAGGCCGGCCAGCATCAGGGCCAGCGCCAGCCGCGCGCCGAACCCGCACCACGCAAGGGACTGCAGGACCATCGTAACGAACCGACGTGGCGGCGGCGCGTGGCTCCCGGACGGCACGCATGGTTTGCCCCAGGTCCCTGCCCCAGTCGCGCGGCCGGGATCGAACGGCGGTTGCTGCGGTATCAGCGCCTCCATTTCCGGTTGGGCAAGTGGCTCGAACGCCTGCAGGCAACGCGGCGGCCGGGACAAGGCATCGATCGCCGTGAGCAGCAAAACCGGCGGACGGCAGGCTTCCCGCACGCGCTGCGGCGCCAGGTCCAGGTGCTCGGCCAGCAAGCGTGCCCTGAGTGCGGCAATGCCCTGCCGCAGGCGCTCGCGTCGTTCCGGCGATCCTTCCGCCACAATGCACAGATTGCACTCGGTATCGCAGGCCAGCGACCGGTTGGACAGGTTGGCCGATCCGACCGTCAGCGCATCGTCGTCGACAAAGCACAGCTTGCTGTGCACGTTCAGGTAACCGGCGTCATCGTCCGCCAAGGCCGGGCACACCAGCCGATAGCGGCCATGCACATCGGCTTGCTGCAGGCGACGGTGCACGCGCGAGCGCAGCACGCCCATGGGGGCTTCCTCCAGCCATCCGCTCTGCTTCTGCGGTGACACCACCAGCACCTGCGGGCCGTATTGCTCGGCCAGTCGGCTCGCCAATGCGTCGGCGATCAGCCTCGCCGTGAAGTACTGGTTTTCAAAAACCAGACTGCGCCGGGCGCCTGCGATGGCATCAAGGTACCACTGCGCAATTTCATGGACGGCCGGCCTTCCTTCGAACGCCGGTTCCGTACGGGCGATGCCCACGTCGAGATCGGTCAGGTCGGGCGGGACCGATGCCGGCCAGCAGTTGGCTCCTGTGACATGGGGATCAAGCGCTGGCAGAACCTGCCCGGTCGCACGGCGCCAGCGTTCGCGACACAAATCGCCCAGCGTCCGGGCTGCATGGCTGTCGACCATCGCCTGCACATCATGGAAGGGTTCATAGGGCTCGCCGTCGCTGCGCATCCGCCGCGCGTCTTGCCAGCGGTGTTCAGGCGTATCCCAGCGGGCGCCGGTCAGGTCCAGGCCGCCGACAAAAGCCAGCGTATCGTCGACCACGATCACTTTCTGATGGTGCGCAGCGCCGACGGGATGGCGGCCGTCCAGCCTGAACTGCAGCCGTTTGTGCGTGCGCCAACCCAGGCGATAGGCCGGCAGCCATTCGCGCTCCATCGCGTACAGCAAGGTGTAATCCCAGTTCAGCAAGCGGGCCTGCAAGGCGGGCCGCGCCGCCACCAGCGCATGCAGGAAATCACCCAGCGGTTCCGGCCAGCCGTCACCCGCCCCTTCCGGAACAAGGCGCATACGACTGTCGATGTCCCAGGAAAGGATGTAGATGCTGTGTCGCGCCTGGCGCAAGGCGGCGCGCACAGCGGCGAAGCATGCTGCAGCATCGATCAGCAGCGCAAAGCGCTGCGCGCGCGCAATTCGCCAGCAATTGCGCCCGGGCGTCAGCAACAGTTCAGGATCCACACCGCGTTGGACGCGGCGTATCAGTGGAAGATCTTGCCCTGCTGGCTGCGGTTGAGCAGAACCTGTTCGAATTTTTCCGAGCGCACCGCTTCGCTGAACAGGAAACCCTGCACAAACTGGCAGGACGTGGTCCGCAGGTAGTTCATCTGCTCGAAAGTTTCCACGCCTTCAGCGATGACCTTGATCTGCAAGTCACGCGCCAGCTTGATGAGGGCCGACACGATGGCGCGGTCTTCATGGTCGCGTGGCAGGTTGCGGATCAGCGCCGGGTCCAGCTTCAGCGTGTCGACCGGGAAATCCTTCAGGTAAGACAGCGTCGAGATGCCGGTGCCGAAATCATCGATGCAGATCGCTACGCCCATGGCCTTGAGCCGGTCCATCACGTCGCTGCCGCGCTCGCGCGCCATGACTAGCGCACTTTCAGTGACCTCGACCTCGATGCGTCGCGGCGATAACCCCTGCTGCAGCAGCAGCGACGCCAGCATGTCGGTAAAGCCTGGTGATAACAGATGGGTCGGGGCAATGTTGAGCGCCAGCCGGAATTCGGGCAGGCCGGCATCCCGCCAGTGCGCAAGCTGCTCGAGCGCCGAATGCAAAACCCATTCGCCGAGCGGCACGATCAGTCCGATGTCCTCGGCCAGCATGATCACCTTGCGGGTTGGCATGGATTGCAGCACCGGATTCACGCAGCGCAACAAGGCCTCGACACCAACGACAGCCAGCGTATGCAAATCGATCTGGGGCTGGAATGCGAGCTCGAATTCTCCGTTGATCACGGAACTGCGCAGTGCTTCATCCTGCTGCTGGCGCAACTGGACTTCCGTCAGCATCCCGGGTGAAAACACCCGATAGCGGCTACGTCCACTGGATTTGGCGCGATACATGGCGAGATCGGCCTTTTGCAGCAAGTCACCCGCCTCTCCGCCATCCTGGGGATACATCGCGATGCCGATGCTGGCGCCACTATTGACAATGTGGCTTTCGACCTCGAACGGTTTGCCCAGCTCGCGAATGATGTTCTCGGCAATCACTTCGGCGGACGCCAGCGATTTCAGGCGGGTCAGGATCACGACGAATTCATCGCCGCCCAGCCGGGCCACGGTGTCTGTTTCGCGCACGCACGCCAGCAACTTGGTTGCGACGTCCTTGAGCAACAGGTCGCCGGCATGGTGGCCCAGCGTGTCATTGATCGACTTGAATCGATCAAGGTCGAGCAGCAGCAGCGCGCATTGGGCATTGTCGCGATCGGCATTCAACAGCGCCTCGTGCAATCGCTCCAGGAAACGGGCGCGATTCGCGAGGCCGGTCAGCGGGTCGTGATTGGCGAGGAAGAAGGCGTTCTGCTCGGCCAGCCGGCGCTCGGTGTGGTCGCGCATGATCTCGACGAAACCCTTGACCTTGCCTTCGTCATCATGCAAAGCCCCGATCACGCCGGTGCACCAGAAACGCTGGCCATCCTTGCGCAGGCGCCAGCTGTCTTCCTCCGAGCGCCCCTCGGCGACCGCCAGCTTGAGCTTGCGCATCGGCTCGCCGCGCACCTGGTCTTCACTCGTGAAAAACGTCGCGAAATCCTTGCCGATGATTTCATCCTTGCGATAGCCGAGGATGCGCTCGGCTCCCGGGTTCCAGCTGACAACCAGGCCGTCAACGTCGAGCATGAAGATCGCATAATCGGTCGTGCCTTCGACCAGCAAGCGGAAATGCTCTTCCGCGCGCTGCAGGTCATGCCGGGCGCGGTGGCTGTCAGTGACGTCGCGAAAGACGTCGACCGCGCCGACAATGTCGCCGTCGACTGTCTTCAGCGGCGCAGCCGCGTGGTTGAGTGTGACAGCCAGTCCGCGCCGGCGATCGTACAGCGACAATTCATAATCGGCGACCGTTTCCCCCTTGAGCGCGCGCGCCAGCGGGTGCTGGTGCCAGACCCGCAACCCGGCCTGCAGGCTTTGCTCATGCGTATGCACGGCCTTCACTTGCGACAGGCTGGTCAGCGGCTCCTCAAGCTTGAGCATGGCTTCGGCGGAGCTGTTGACGAGCAGCAGCTCGCCATTTCCGTCGCATACGATCACGCCCTCATGCATGCTGTTGAGGATGAGCTCGAGTATGCTGGTCTGGCGCCGCAGCGCCTCCTGCATCATTATTTGCGACGTGATGTCGGTGGCGGTGCCGATCAGCTGCCGCACCCGATTGTCGATGCGCTGGTAAGGAGCGACCCGAACGCGCATCCAGCGCCAGCTGGTATCAGCGTGCAGGACGCGGTGCTGGTTTTCGTACACCTCGTCGCCATGCGCTTCAAGCGCCTTGCCCAGCCAGGCCGCAAAGGCCGCGTAATCTTCGGGATGGATAAAGTGCCGCTCCAGCCGCACATGCGGTGCCACGAAGGCTTCGACCGGCCAGCCGAGGACTTCCGTGACGCGGTGGTTGCAATACACCAGATGATCGTCCTCGCGATCGTAAATGAAGATGATGTCGGGACTGGTGGCTGCGATCCTGTCGAAATCATCCCGCCCGCCCGCAGACAGGCCCGCGCCGTCGGCCGGTTGGCCGACACCCCCTTCTATCGTTGAGGACCTCAATTGAATTCCTTGTAGGGATGGCGCCCCGGTCTTCCTTCGCGTTGTTTGTCTGTGGGGCGGAAACCCTCCGATCGTATTCGCTTCGCGTTCGTTGGGCGAGCCATTTGCCGACACAATCGATTGACAAATCTCAAGCCCCATGGTGGTTTAGGGCAATTGTCGCGATCACTTTTCCGCGTTGGAAATCCATTCTTATATTTCGAATGTTTTTGGGGAATCCCGGGCGGCTCCGGGCCCCAAAAGTTCGACAAGCTAGCGCGGCAAGCGGACAAGGTAAACTTCAATGACCTCAGACCCCTTACTCAGCACCATGGATTTCCACGTCATCGATAGTCTCGTCGCCCCGGAAGGCCGGCTTGAAGTCCTGTCCCGCCAGGAAATCGCCAAGCTGCTCGACAACAGCCATACTGGCCTGCACCAGGTCTTCCGCCGTTGCGCGCTGGCCGTGCTGAGTTCAGGCGATCACCTGGACAATGGCAAGAAGCTGCTCGACACCTATCCGGATTTTGACATCCAGATCGTCCATCGCGAGCGCGGCATCAAGCTGGAGCTGAAAAATTCGCCGGCCAGCGCCTTCGTCGATGGCGTGATGATCCAGGGCATACGCGAGCACCTGTTTGCGGTCCTGCGTGACATCCTGTTCACCAGCAGCGAACTGGCCCTGAATCCCGACGCTGTCGCGGCCGACCCCGCCGCCATCACCGACCTGGTGTTCCACATCCTGCGCAATGCCGAAGTCATGCAGCGCACGACGACCCCCAACCTCGTGGTGTGCTGGGGCGGGCATTCGATCTCGCGCATCGAATATGACTACACCAAGCGCGTCGGCTACCACTACGGCTTGCGCGGTCTCGACATCTGCACCGGCTGCGGCCCGGGCGCGATGAAAGGCCCGATGAAAGGGGCCACGATCGGCCATGCGAAGCAGCGCCTCACGGGTGGCCGCTACCTCGGCTTTACCGAACCGGGCATCATCGCCGCCGAATCGCCGAATGCGATCGTCAACAATCTCGTGATCCTGCCGGATATCGAGAAGCGCCTCGAAGCCTTCGTGCGCGCCGGCCATGTGATCACGGTCTTCCCGGGCGGCGCCGGCACCGCTGAAGAAATCCTGTACCTGCTTGGCATCCTGCTGCATCCGGAAAATCGCGACGTGCCCTTCCCGCTGATCTTCACCGGGCCGGTGGAAGCGGAAGCCTATTTCTTGCAAATTGATGAATTCATTGGCGCCACGCTGGGTCCGTCCGCGCAGGCCTTGTACGAGGTGATCATTGACGATCCGGAAGCCGTCGGGCAAGCCGCAAAACGTGGTGTCGACACCGTGCGTGCCTACCGCAAGACGCACAGCGATGCGTATTACTACAACTGGCGCCTGAAAATCGATCCGGCGTTCCAGCAGCCCTTCGTGCCGACCCATGAATCGATGCGCGCGCTCGACCTGACACGCCACCAGCCGGCGCACCAACTGGCTGCCAATTTGCGGCGTGCGTTTTCCGGCGTCGTCGCCGGCAACGTGAAGGTTCAGGGTATCACCGAAATTGAGCGCTACGGTCCGTTCGAGATCCATGGCGATCCGGCCATCATGGAGCAGATGGACCGCTTGCTGGCGGCCTTCGTCGAACAGGGGCGCATGAAGCTGCCCGGCAGCCAATACGAACCCTGTTATCGCGTGGTTCGCTGACGCGGTGGCGGACGCCAGGTCCGCCGAACTGCGTCAAACCGGCCGCGCGCTTGCGTCGCGGCTGGGCGCCGTCAGTCCTCGCGCGCCGGCATCAGCAAGGCCCGTTGCGCCTCGCCGAGATGACACCACTCCCCTTCCTGCAGGTCCAGCGCGGCCAGCGTCAGTTCGCCGACCGATATCCTTTGCAACGCGGCGCAATGATTGCCGGCCGCAGCCAGCATGCGCTTGACCTGATGGTACTTGCCTTGTTCGATCTCGATCTCGATCTGGTGCTCGCCAGCCTGCCGGCAATGGGTGGCCTTCAGCGCCTGCGGCTCGTCATGCAGCTGCACGCCCGCGAGCAAGGTCTCGACCAGCGCCGGCGTCACCGCCTCGGCGGTCGTCGCCAGATACAGCTTGGGCACATGGCGCTTCGGCGATGACATCGCGTGGTTGAAGGCGCCGTCATCGGTCAGCAGCAATAACCCGGTGGTGTCATGGTCGAGACGGCCGATCGCCTGTACCTCACGCCACCCGAATTCTTCCGGCAGCAGGCTCATCACGCCCGGGTGATGGCTGGGCTTGCGCGAACATTCGATATCACGCGGTTTGTTGAGCGCGATGTACACATGCTCGCGATATTCCCATTCGTCGCCGAACAAAGTGAAGCGCAGTCCCTCGGTGTCGAAGCTGGCGCGATGGTCGGTGACCACCTTCCCTTGTATGCGGATCTCGCCGTCGGCGATCAATTCACGGCACCACTTGCGCGTGCCTATGCCCTGCGATTGCAGGATGCGGTCCAGAGTCATTTTTGCCATGGCGGCACTGTACCAGACGACCCGATGGACAGCGCGCCATGGTGCGACGCCGCGGTTGGTGCAAGCGGGGTTTGCTCAACGCGGTTCGGTGGCACCTTCGAAGCGCTGGTCGCCTTTCTGTTTTGCGCGCTCGGTACCCGACATCTCGCCCGGCTGCAGGCCACCCGTTCCCGACGTGCCGGCAGCACCCGGCATGCTCAGTCCGCCACCCGATGGCAACTGCGAGCCTGAGGTTCCGGACGGCGTACCCATGCCCGAGGCACCCCTATCGGATTCGGTGCCCGTCGGTCCCTGCATGCCGGAAGTCCCGGTCGTGCTTTCGACGCCCGACGTGCCCGCGGCCCCGGATGTGCCCCCCATGCCGGGCGATGCCATGCCACCTGATGGCTCGCGCATCGGGGACTGGCCAGCGGCGTCAGAGGTTCCGGGCATGGTCGTCGTACCTGAGGTACCTGAGGTCCCGGAAGTCCCTGAAGCGCCCGGCATGTCCGCGGCGGCTCCGGTGCCGGCGCCCGTCGTATCCGGCATGCCGGCTGCACCCGCCGCACCTGGCGCTCCGGGTGCGCCGTACGGAGCTTGCGCACCGGTGGCGCCCGAGGCCGGGCCACCCATGCCGGACGTGCCGGTCGTTCCCGAAGTCCCTGCTGCGCCTGAGGTGCCGGCGCCTGGCATCTCGCTGCTGCCCTGGGTGCCGCCGGCCGAAGTGCCCGCTGAGTTACCCGCCGCAGCGCCGGCGGATGCGGGTTCCTCGACACGGCGGCCGGAAAGATCCCTGGCTTTCTGTTCGACGTCCGCCGCACGTGCCGGGTCCGTGCTTTCATTGACTGTGCCGGCTGGCGCCGCCGGCGCAGTCTGCGCGTGGACACAGCCCGCGGCCAGCAGCCATGACAATACCAACGGCGAGACGAATTGCTTCATGTGAGCCTCCAAGTCTTGACGATGACAATGGAAGGCCCTGCCAGCCTTCCTCGCAGTGTGTCCATTCGTCACCGTGACAGGCGCGAATGGGATGCGAGTCAGACTGGGGATGCGGCTTGTAGTTTCATCAAGGCCGGGTGGCCTGCCGAAGCCGTGCGTCGAGTGCGGTGGCGATATCGACGTGTCCTTGAGCGCGCGCAAAGTCTGATGCGCTCAGCCCCGCATCGTTCTTCACCGACAGGTCCGCTCCTTCGTCGAGCAGGTATTGCACCGCCTCCCGTCTGCCTGCGCGCGCGGCCATCATCAGCGGCGTGGTCTTGTTCGGTGATTCGGCATCGATGTAGGCGTCATGGTCGAGCAGCACGCGGATCACGAGGATGCTGCCCGTCGAGGCCGCGTAATGCAGCGGCGTCCAGCCGGGGCGATTGACCTCGGCGCCGCGTTCGAGCAGGGCCTGCACGGCCACCGCGTCGGGCAGGAAGGCGGCGACCATCAGCGCCGTGTCTCCGTTGCGCGAGCGTGCATCGACCTGAATGCCCGGAGTGTCGATAAGCAATCGAAAGACTTTCGCCGATCGTTCGCGTACTGCGATGATGAGTGCCGTGTCAAATCGATCGGCTTCCAGCGTGTTGACGTCGAAGCCCCTCGCGATCAATGACTTGCAGCGGTTAACGTCATCGTTGCGAGCCGCGCGGAACCAGTCGTCCCAGGAGCTGCTGCGTGTCGTGAAGGAATCGAGCAGGCGCTCCAGCCCCGGCAGGAAGGCGGCCGCAAACAGCGTGCGCCGTGACGGATCCTGCGGCGCGTCCATCAGGCGGCGGCCGCCATTTCCGGCACGCCGAACAAGGTCCGGAAATTGGCCGACGTCGCGTCGGCCAGCGTCGCCAGTGGCACGCCTTTCAGGTCGGCCAGGAATTCGCCGACATGCCGCACAAAGCCCGGCTCATTGGTCTTGCCGCGCATCGGCACCGGCGCAAGGTAAGGCGAATCGGTTTCGATCAGCATGCGCTCCAGCGGCACGGCGCGCGCGACAGCCTGCAGTTCCTTCGCGCTCTTGAACGTGACGATGCCGGAGAACGAGATGTAGAAACCCATTTCCATCGCCGCTTCCGCCACGGCCAGCGACTCGGTAAAGCAATGCATCACGCCGGCGACGCCCCCATCGCTGGTGCCGGCTTTCTCTTCGCGCATCAGGCGCAAGGTGTCGTCGGATGCGCTGCGCGTGTGGATGATCAGGGGCTTGCGGCTTTCGCGCGATGCGCGGATGTGGGTACGGAAGCGATGGCGCTGCCACTCGAGGTCGCCGGTCAGCCGGTAGTAATCGAGGCCCGTCTCGCCGATGGCAACCACCCTCGGATGGCGCGCCAGCGCCACCAGTTCGTCGACGGTGGGCTCGACCGTTGCTTCGTAATCCGGGTGCACGCCAACCGACGCATAGATATTGGGATGCGCTTCAGCCAGTGCCAGCACCTGTGGAAATTCCGGCATCGTGACGGACACGCACAGCGCGTGCGACACCTGGTTGTCCTTCATTTTGGCGAGGATGTCAGGCAGGCGACCGGCAAGTTCCGGGAAGTCGATATGGCAGTGGGAATCGATGAACATGGGCAAGCGGGCAAAATTCGCGTGAGGCACGACAGGCGTGGTACCCCCGGCTACAAGCCCGCTATTTTACGCCCGGGGACCCGTTTGCCGCCGGGCAGGGGTGCGGGTCACAAGGTATGGGTGGGCTGGTCGGAAGACAGCATCGTGCCGAGGATGTCTTCGATCCTGTGCTTCAGCCGCTTGCACGCATCGTCGTCGGCGAAATGGATGCCGATGCCTTCGGTCCGGGTGGAACCGGGCGGCGTGACCCAGGCCACCCTGCCTGCCACCGGGTGACGGCGCTCGCCGTCGGGCAGGCTCAGCAGCAGGAAGACCTCATCGCCGAGATCGCACTCGCGATGGCAAGGCACGAAGATGCCGCCATGGGTCAGGAAGGGCATGTAAGAAAGGTACAGCGCATCGCGGTCAGGGATCGCATGCGAAATCACGGCCGGCCGGGCGTCAGGCATCGCCATCTCCTGCTCAGGAATTCAGCGGGCAGCGCACTGCTCAGCGAAACAGGCCGGCGTAGGCCAGCAGCATATCCTCGATGAACAGGCGCGCCGACAGCGGGTGATCCGCCACGGCACGTCGTGCGCCGGCATCCTTCAGCGCCTGCTGCAGCTGCTCCGGCGTCACGCGTGCCGCCAGTGCCGCCAGGCTCTGCTGATGATGCGGGAAGTAGCGTACACGGCCACCAAGCTTCAGCGACGTAAGGTCGTACAACCACCGCTGCAGCCACGCGACGAGTTGCGACAATGGCGCTTTCTGTAGCCGATCCGCGACGACCAGCGCCAGCGCGCGCTCCGGCTTGGCCAGCAGCGCGAGCAATTCGTCGCGCTCGGCGCCCGTCTCGCCCTGGGCCGCTGCCAGCGCGGCCAACGGCGCGCCGCCCTGCTCGGCCAGCCAGCGCCCGGAGTCTTTCACGCCCTCGGCATTCAGCCAGGCCAGCGCCGATGCGGGGTCGGGCGTGGCCATCGCGAACTGGCGGCAACGCGACAGGATGGTTGGCAACAGGCGGTCGATGCGATGCGTGACCAGCAGGAACAGCGTGTCGGGCGGCGGCTCTTCCAGTGTCTTCAGCAAGGCATTCGCCGATGCGGAATTGAGCGCCTCGGCCGGGTAGAGCAGCACGATGCGCAAGCCCGAACGGTGCGTGGAGACGTTCATGAAACTGGCCAGCGCGCGCACTTGTTCGATGCGGATGTCTTTCGACGGTGTCTTGCTCGAAGACTTCTTGCCGCCGTCGTCGGCAGCCTCGGCAGCTTCTTCGGCTTCTTCCGCGTCCAGTGCCTCGGGACGCAGCCGGCGAAAATCCGGATGGCTGTACTGTGCGAACCAGCCGCAGGAAGCGCAGCTGCCGCAAGCCTCGCCGCTGGTCAGCGGCGATTCGCACAACAGCGATGCCGCGAACGCGTGGGCGAAGGCCACCTTGCCGGTGCCTTCGGGGCCGTGCAACAGGATCGCGTGCGGCAGACGCTCGCGCATCTGCTGCAGCTGCGTCCAATCGCGCTGCTGCCACGGGTAGAGTGCAGTCTCGCTCATCGTCTTGCCTCGTGCCGCATTCAGAGCGTGACCAGCAGGCCTTCGACCTGCTGCCAGACGTGTTCGACGCTGCGCGTGGCATCCACCACCTTGACGCGTGCCGGAAATTGCGCGGCGCGCTGCAGGTAAGCATCGCGCACGCCGGTGAAGAAATCGTCTTTCTCCTGCTCGAATTTGTCCAGCGTGCGGCTGCGGCTCAGGCGCTCGCGCGCAACTTCCAGCGGCACGTCGAACAGCAGCGTCATGTCGGGCTGCAGGTCGGCATGTACCCATTGCTCGAGCAGCTCAAGTTTGGACAAACTCAGCTTGCGGCCGCCGCCCTGGTAGGCAAAAGTCGCATCGGTGAAGCGATCCGACACCACCCAGTCGCCGCGTGCCAGCGCCGGTTCGATCACCTGCGCGATATGTTCGCGACGGGCCGCAAACATCAGCAGGGCCTCGGTCTCGAGGTGCATGGGCTCATGCAGCAGCAGTTCGCGCAGCTTTTCTCCCAGTGGCGTTCCGCCCGGCTCGCGGGTGCTGACGACGGTATGTCCGTGCGCGCGCAGCCAGTCGCAAGCGGCATCGACATGGGTGGACTTGCCGGCACCATCGACGCCTTCAAAGCTGATGAATTTTCCTCGTTTCATGCGATTCACGGCGGTCAACGCCGCTGGTATTTGTTGACGGCCCGGTTATGGTCGTCGAGATTGCTGGAGAATTCGCTGCTGCCGTCGCCGCGGGCCACGAAATAAAGTTCATTGCCCGGTGCCGGATTGAGCGCTGCATCCAGCGAGGCCTTGCCGGGCAGCGAGATCGGCGTCGGTGGCAGGCCGGTGCGCATATAGGTGTTGTACGGCGTATCCGTCTGCAAGTCGACCTTGCGCAGGTTGCCGTCAAAAGAAGGACCGATGCCGTAGATGACGGTCGGGTCGGTCTGCAGCATCATGCCGCGCCTGAGGCGATTCACGAATACGGCGGCGACATGGACGCGGTCGGCTTCGCGACCCGTCTCTTTTTCGACGATGGACGCCATGATCAAGGCTTCATACGGCGTTGAATAGGGCAGGTCGGCGTTACGCCTCGCCCAGCTCTGCTCGAGCATCTTCAGCATCCGCTGGTGCGCCTGCTGCAGCACCAGTAAGTCGCTGGCGCCGCGGTCATAGAAGTAGGTATCCGGATAGAACAGGCCTTCCGGATGCGTGTACCCCGGCGCGACCTTCTGCAGCAGCTCGTCGTCCGACAGGTTCATGCTTTCGGGCCGCAGGTGGCGGTTGCGCCCCATCTCGGCGCGCATCTGCGCAAAGGTCCAGCCCTCGACGATGGTCAGCGTCTCCTTGATCGTGTCGCCGCGCGACAGCTTGTCGACCAGTTTCAGCGGTGTCATGCCCGGTTCGATCCGGTAACTGCCGGCGCGGATGGGTGGGCTGCCAAGTCCGCGCGCGAGTATCTCCAGCAGCCATGGCGAGGCCGGCACCCCCGCGTCGCGCACCTGCCGCATCGCGCTGCGCATGCTGCTGCCTTGCGTGATGTTGAACTCGACCGCCGGAGAGCCAGCGGCGATCAGCGGTTCACGAGACCAGTAAATGACAAACGCAGCGGCGGCCACCACCAACAGGACCCCCAGCGCCAGCACCTTTTTGATCAACCCCATCCTCATTCCCCAGGTCGGCCCTGACCGCGCGCCGGACTGGCGCGGTCGAACCGCATTGTCTTGCCGCAGCAATCCGGCGGTCGGCACCAAATTGCGAGCGCCTCTATAATTCCGGCGTAATGATAGTCGCCAACGCGTATTTTCCCCGATTTCATGTCTGACACTGCTGTTTCCTGGCCTGACTTCCTGCACGCCCAAGGCGCTGCCGCCCTCCCCGACGATGCGCGCCGGGGCTTCTTGTGCGCACTGACCCATCTGGGCGTGATCGCCGTCACCGGCGACGATGCCGTTCATTTCCTGCACAACCAGCTGACCAATGACGTCGAGCACCTGATCGAGGACGAGGCCAGGCTGGTCGGCTATTGCTCGCCCAAAGGCCGTTTGCTGGCCACGATGCTGATGTGGCGCGCCGGCGATCGCCTCTTGCTGGCCCTGCCGCGCGAACTGCTGCCGGCCACGTTGAAACGGCTGCAGATGTTCGTGTTGCGTGCCAGGGTCAAGCTGGCGGATGTCAGCGATGAGGTGGTGCTGATCGGTGGCGCAACGCCGGAAGCGATGGACACAGCGCCCTGGCAGCGCAGCGACCGCGATGGCGGCGCATGGCTGCGTGTTCCGGATGCGGGCAAGCTCAAGCGCTGGCTGTGGGCCGGCGACCGCGAGCAGGCGATACCATTCTGGCAGCGCGAAACGACCACGCTGCCGGCGGCGGCGGCTGAACTCTGGCGCTGGACCGAGATCATCGCCGGCCTGCCGCAGGTGGTCGAAGCGACGAAAGAGCAATTCGTGCCGCAAATGATCAACTTCGAGCTGGTCGGCGGCGTCAACTTCCGCAAGGGCTGCTACCCCGGGCAAGAGATCGTCGCGCGCAGCCAGTACCTCGGCAAGCTGAAGCGCCGCGCGCTGCTGGCTTTCACCCACGATGCCAACGCAAGTGCCGGCGTCGACGTGTATTCCGACGCCGACCCCGCCCAACCCTGCGGCATGATCGCCAATGCCGAACGTGGCCCGGATGGCCGCATGGCTTGCCTGGTCGAATTGAAGATGGCGCTGGCCGACACCGTGGTGCGCGTCGGTTCCGCACACGGCACGCCCCTGCAGTTTGGCGCACTCCCCTACGAACTGGCCGATCCGGCCTGACCGGCACGCGGACCTGATGGATCTCTACGTCTACTACCGCGTGCGCGCCGAGGATGCCGACCGCCTGCAGCCGCAGGTCGAAGCCATGCAGCGCTCGCTGTCGCACAGTCATCATGTGGCGGCCGCGCTGAAGCGCCGGCCGGAAGAACACGAGGGCCGGCAGACGTGGATGGAAATCTATCTCGATGTGCCTGAACACTTCGCCTCTGCGCTGGCCGGTGCCGCGGCCGCGCTGACACTGATCGATGGCGACCGCCACGTCGAAACTTTCGTGGACCTTGCCCCATGTGCCTGATCGTCTTTGCATGGAAGCTGGTGCCGAACTGCCCGCTGGTACTGGCGGCGAATCGCGACGAATTTTTTGTCCGCCCCACGCAAGCCGCTGCCTGGTGGATCGATCGGCCGGGGGTGTATGCGGGTCGCGACTTGCAGGCCGGCGGCAGCTGGCTGGGCATCAACCGCCGCGGTCGCGTTGCCGCGCTTACCAATATCCGTACCGGATTGCCGAAGCCGGACGACAAGCGTTCGCGTGGAGAGCTGGTCGCCAATTTCCTGTCGACGGATATCGACCCGCTCGACTATCTGACCCAAGTGCGTGACGCCGCGCACGACTATCACGGTTTCAACCTGATCTTCGGCGATGAACACGCGTTGTACTGGATCACCAATGGCGCGACGGACAGCGAGTCCGGGACCGTCGTCGAATTCAAGTCGCTCGCGCCCGGCGTCTACGGTTTATCGAATGGTTCGCTCGACACGCCCTGGCCCAAGGTCGTGCGCGCCAAGGCCCAGTTCGCCAGCCTGCTGTGCCAGTGTGCGCCGGACGACGCCTATTTCGAGATGCTGACCGACACCACGCGCGCCTCGGATTGCCGATTGCCCAAGACCGGCGTCAGCCTCGAGTGGGAAAGGCTGCTGTCGCCGATCTGCATCGAGTCCGAAGGTTATGGCACGCGTGCCTCCACGCTGGTGCGCTTGCATGCCGGTGGCGCGGCCGCTTTGACGGAACGCATCATTCGCTAGCCTGCCTCGGCATTGGGCTTATTCGGCGAATTTTTGCTGAATCTCCAGTAATTCGTGCGCATGCGCGATCAGGGCGTCGACGCATTCCGGATCCAGCTTTCCGTCCGCCTGCATCGTTCTGAGCTCATCGAAGGCGCGGGACTGTGGCCAGCCCTCCTTGTAAGGGCGGCGCGTGGTCAATGCGTCATATATGTCCGCCACGGTCACGATCCTGGCCTCGATCGGAACTTCATCGCCGCGCAATCCCCGAGGGTAGCCTGATCCGTTCAGGTATTCATGGTGGCAAGCGACGATGTTGCGCAAAATTTTCCCGTTCACGAGACTCTTTTCAGCAGCTTGCCGGAGGATGCGCTCAACGATCTGCACCCCCTTGTCGACATGGCTGCGCACGATCATGCGCTCTTCATCCGTGTAACGGCCGGTCTTGAGCAAGATGCGGTCAGGTATGCCAATCTTGCCGATGTCGTGCAGCGGCGCGAACAAATAAATTGATTCGACAAATTCATCCGACAATCCTCGCGATGCAGCAATCGCCTTGGCGACGATCCGCGCATACCGGGACATGCGCTCCAGATGGGTGCCGGTCTCGAAATCCCGAACTGCCGCGAGGTCGCGCGCCACGCGTATGGATTCCACCATCGTGTGGACTGCGGATATTTCGTTGAGGATGGCCATCGCTATCAGGCTGCAGTACAGCATCAGATCGATCTGGATCTCGGGCGAAAAAGCAGCGCGCTGCCGGGCATCGAAAAACACGAATCCCAGAAAATCATCGCCGTTGAACATCGGCACAGTGAAGGATGACAGGTACCCCTGCCCTTCCACCCAGCGGGCGTGGGTTGCCGGTGAACCGACTTCCTGCGGCACGTCATCCAGGACTCGTACTTCGCGCTTACGCACCAATTCACTCAGTGAATAGCTGTTCGACAGCTTGAATTCGTACCCCGTCAAGGTCTCCCCGCCCCGCGTGCTGTTGATGAATGTCTTCAACAAATCATCTTCGCTGTCGTACAGAACACAGGAGAATCTGTCCACGACGGGAAACCTGTCCAGCACCCGCGCATGAAGTGCGGCAATGTGTTCGGTCATGCTCTCCGAATGGTGCAGGAGCGCAGTAGTGGAAAATTTCATTGTTGTAAAACTCTGATCAACGGTCGACGGTGCGATTGGCGTCGACAAATTAGGTGATCATAAAGGGATTCGTCAATGCCATGAGAATAGCCCTGCGCCCGCCGGGGCTGACAGCCCTCGTGAGCGATGTTGTCAGACTCACCATGCCTTCAGAGACTCAAGCGCATCCGGAAATGCGGAATCCCCGCCTCCATGAATTCCTCGCCTTCGCGCTTGAATCCGTGTTGCAGATAGAAGCCGGTCGCATGGGTCTGGGCGTGCAGCACCAATTCCGCGTAGCCGAGGCGCCTGGCCTCAGCGAGCAGCGCTCGCAGTACCTCGGTCCCGATCCCCTGATTCCGCGCTGATTTCCGAACTGCCATTCGTCCGATATGCCCGTCCGGAAGCAAGCGCCCGGTCGCGACCGGCTGCCCTTCCTCGTCATAGGCCACGGCATGAATGCTGACCTCGTCAGCCTCATCCCATTCCAGCTCGACCGGCACCCCTTGCTCGACCACGAATACCTCGATGCGCAAGGCCTGCGCATGCTCGCGGACACTGTCCCAGTCGCCGATGACGATACGCGGGTTCATGCTTGCACCGGCAGCGCTTTTTCAAATGCGGTGAGGACTTCCCGCCAATGGGCGGGAACGGGCTCGCTCTGCCGCACCCGGCTATTGGCGTGCACGTACATCATCTCGCCCGACACCAACATCGCATCGCCACGATAGATCTCCAGCACGAAACGCAGCGAACTGCGGCCCAGGGCTGCGCAGCGCACGCCGATCACCAGCATGTCGTCAAAGCGGGCAGGCGCGTGGTATTCGACCGTTGCCTTGCGCGCAAACAGCTCCAGCCCGGCGTCGGCCTGGGCGAGCACATCGGGCAGGCCCGTGGCGCGCCAGTACTCGGTGAAGGCGACATCGAAGTAATTCAGGTAATTGCCATTGAAGACAATGGCTTGCATGTCGACCTCGGACCATCGCACGCGCAGCGCGTGGGTAAAACTGAAATCCTGTTTGGCCATGTTCTGGAGTTGTCGGGCGTCTGAAGGTTTTTACGTGTTGTCTTTATTCGGCGAGGTGCTGCGCCAGCCAGGCATTCACGCGCCCGGGCTGTTCGTGCACCAGCCAGTGGCTGGCATCGGGGACGCGGGTCACGGTCAAGTCTGCGACGAAGCGATCGAGGCGATCGACCAGCGATGGCAGCATGGCCTTGTCTTGCTCGCCCCAGAGTACCCTCACCGGCACCGTGACCTGGAATTTGGCCGGATCGAGCGTGATGCCCGCGGCGCCGGCTTCAGTCGCGGTCGGCGGATGAAGGGACGATGCCCGATAGTAATTGACGCCGCCCCGCAGGCCCCGACGCCAGCACGCGTGATACGCCGTTCGCGTGGCAGCATCGAACCATGCCGGGCTGGCCCCCATGCCCAGCATCAGCTGCTCCATCCCCCTGAAATCGTCCCTCGCCAGCGCCAGCTCCGAGCCCTCGGCGCGCAGCCAGTTCATGTAGCGGCTCGCTTCCTGCTGTGCGTGATCATGCGCCAGGCCTTCGGCAAACGGCACCGGATGGGTCGCATTGATGATCAACAGTTTTCGAACCATTTCGGGATGCCTGATCGCGAATTGCCACGCCAGCGCACCTCCCCAGTCATGCCCGACCAGCACGCAGTCGCGATGCCCGAGCGCGCCGATCAGCTCGGCGATGTCCTGCAGCAGATAACGCGCCTTGTAGGCGTCGACGTCATGCGGCTGATCCGACAGGTTGTAGCCGCGCAGGTCGGGCGCGACGGTGAACCAGTCGCCGCCGAAGTGCCGCAGTTGCGCGTGCCACGCGTACCAGAATTCGGGAAAGCCATGCAGGAACAGCAGCAAGGGGCGGCCGGGATCGCCGGCGCTCGCATAGTGGAGTGTTATGCCGCCTGGCAGGCGGGCATATTGGCCGCTGCGCACGCTGACTTGCGCATTGCCATGGTTACCGGCCGCCGTGCCCATGGCGTTAGCCCTGTCCCTTCAGTCCGGCCCGCAGCTTCTCGCGCACATGCGGCGTTGCCTCGTAAGGATCGGAGGGATTGCGGCCTGCGAGGACGTCCTCCATCCGTCGCTGCACATTGCCGAGCGCCTGCGGATGGGAATAGATGTAGAACGTGCCGTCACGGATCGCACCAAACGTGCGCTCCGCCACCTCAGCGGCGCTGACCTTGCCGGAGGCGACGGCCTTCTCCAGCACCGCCTGCGATACTTGCTGGCTGATGGTCGGTGCGGTCTCGGCCTTCACGTCGTCGGGGCGGATCTTGTGCGACTGGCTGATACCGGTCTGCACGAAATACGGGCACAGTACCGAGGCACCGATCGGCGCCTCGACCAGCGACAAGTCGTGATACAGCGACTCGCTCAGCGACACCACCGCATGCTTGGACACGTTGTAGACACCCATGGTCGGCGGGTTCAGCAAGCCGGCCATCGATGCGGTGTTGACGATGTGACCTTCGTAAGCCGGGTCACGTTTCGCGCAATCAAGCATGATCGGCGTGAAGACGCGCACGCCATGAATCACGCCCCACAGGTTCACGCCCAACACCCATTCCCAGTCAGCCTGCGTGTTCTCCCACACCAGTCCGCCGGCACCGACGCCGGCATTGTTGAACAGAAGGTGAACGGCGCCGAAGGCGTCCATTGCCGCTTGCGCCAGAGCCTCGACCTGCTCGCCCTTGCGCACGTCGCAGCTTTGCGCGACGACGGCCGTGCCGGCTGCGCGCAATTCATCGGCGAACTGCTGCAATGCCGGTTGCTGCACATCGGCCAGCACCAGCTTCATGCCCAGCCGCTGCGCCAGCAGCGCAAACTCGCGACCGAAGCCGCTGGCGGCACCCGTGATGACGGCGACACGGTCCTTGAATTGTTTCATCGTCTGTCCCCGGCAATCCGCGTCAGACCAGCTTGACCAATTGCTTGCCGAAGTTCTTCCCGCGCAGCAGGCCCATGAAGGCCTCGGGCGCGGATGCCAGTCCATCGGACACGGTTTCGCGATACTTGAGCTTGCCTTCGGCCACCCGTTGGCCAAGTTCGGTCAGGCCCTGGGGCCAGAACTCCATGTGTTCGGACACGATGAAGCCTTGCACCAGCAAGCGCATCGATAGCACCGCATGCAGGTTATGGATGGGCATGGGGTTGCCGTCATAGCCGGAGATCAGTCCGCACAACGCAATGCGACCAAACGGGTTCATGCGGGCCAGCGTCGCATCCATCACCACGCCGCCCACGTTCTCGAACAGACCGTCGATGCCGTCCGGCGCCGCGGCCCTCACGTCCTTGAACAGGTTGCCGCCCTTGTAGTCGACGCAGGCATCGAAGCCCAGCTCGCTGACCACATAGTCGCATTTCTGCTTGCCGCCGGCGATGCCGATCACGCGGCAGCCGCGCAGCTTCGCCAATTGACCCACCACGCTGCCGACGGCGCCGCTGGCGGCCGACACGGCAATGGTCTGGCCCGCCTTGGGCTGGATGATCTGCGTCAGCCCGTACCAGGCCGTCATGCCCGGCATGCCGACGGCGCCAAGGTGGGCCGACAAAGGGACAGGGCCGTCGGCGACTTTTTTCAGCATCGTCCCGTCTGACACACCGATCTCGGACCAGCCGAACATGCCGACGACCTTGTCACCGGCCTTGAATTTCGGATGGCGGGACTCGACGACCTCGCCCACGGTGCCGCCGATCATGGTCTCGTCCAATGCCTGCGGCGCGGCATAGCTCTTCACGTCTTCCATGCGCATGCGCATGTAGGGGTCGAGCGACAGATAGTGGTTGCGCACCAGGATCTGGCCGTCAGCGATGGCCGGCACCGGCAAAGTCTCGAGGCGGAAGTTGTCCGCCGAGACCACGCCCTGCGGGCGCGAAGCCAGAACAATCCTCTGGTAAGTGCTCATCGTCGCATTCCTTTTTACAGTTTGGCGGCAGCGTCCAGCCGCTTCAGGTATTTGAAGGTGCCCATCGCCTTGGCGACCAGCTTGTCGCCATCATGCAGATCGGCTTCACAGAAGCACATCGTGGTCGAGCGATGAAAGGCATGGCCGGTGGCGACCAGTCGATTGCCGGGCCTGCCGCCGGGCTGCAGGAAGCTGGTCTTCATCTCGACCGTGACGCCGGCACGCGAATCCGGATCCAGCGACCGGCCCGCCAGCGACATCGCCACATCGAGCAAGGTCATCACCACGCCACCATGCGTGACCTGCCAGCTGTTCATGTGGCCGGGCTTCAGGTCGAGCGCGATTTGCGCGCGGCCGTCGCCCATCCCAAGGAACTCGACGCCAAGCTCCTGGAGGAACGGGATCTCGACCGGGAATGCGGGCTTGTCCATGCCAGTGGTCGCCTTTAGGCGGCGTAATCCATGCACTGGCGCGCCTGGCGCACGGCACCGACGAAAGGCTTCAGTGCCACATGTTGCGGGTGGTTCTGGTAAGCGTCGAGCGCGGCGGCCGATGCAAATTCGGAGTAAAGCACCACGTCATAGGTGCACTCCAGCCCCGGCTCGGCGAGCGCCACTTCGAATTTCAGTATGCCGGGCACAATGTCGGCGCAGGCGTCGAGCAACGCCTTCATCTTGCGCGCATTGGTCGCTTTGTCCGCGCCTTCGGCTTCCTCTTTCAACTGCCACATCACGATATGCTTGATCATGCTTGGTGCCTTGCTTGTACTTGGTTTCGGGTTGAGTGTGTCGTGAACGTCAGAACCATGCGTCCTGCATCTGCAGCGCAGTGGCGTCGAGCGAGGCCAGCAAATCGAGCTGGGCATCGACCTTGATCACTTCATTCGCATGGAACCACAGGCAAGCCTGGCGCTTGCCTGCATAGAAATCTGCATCACCGCCTGCATACTTGCCCGTCGCCGGTATGGCCAGATGCTGTTCGAGCCAGATCCAGCCCAGCACCAGATGCCCGAAGGCTTCGAGGTACACGGTGGCGTTGGCCAAGGTCAGGTTCAAGTCGCCGGTTGCGTGCAATTGCTGCGTGACCTCGGCCAGTCGCCGCCAGCGGCGCGCGAGCGCAGCCGCCTGCGGCATGTCGCCGGCACGTGCCACGGTCGCCATCAGCTTCTCGCTCAGCAAACGGAAAGCTTCGCCATGGCGCATCGCCACCTTGCGGCCCAGCAGGTCGAGCGCCTGTATGCCGTGCGTGCCTTCATGAATGGGATTGAGGCGGTTGTCGCGGTAAAACTGCTCCACCGCATAGTCGCGCGTATAGCCATAGCCGCCGTGGACCTGTATCGCCAGCGAATTGGCTTCCAGGCACCATTGCGACGGCCAGGATTTCGCGATCGGGGTCAGGATGTCGAGCAGCAGCGTCGCCTGCGCGCGCGTCCCGGCGTCGGCGGCGGTCTTTTCATCGTCGACCAGCCGGGCGCAATACAGCACCAGTGCCAGCGCACCTTCGACATAGGCCTTTTGAGCCAGCAGCATGCGCCGCACGTCCGCATGCTCGATGATCTTCACTTGCGCCTGCGACGGATCCTTGGCCTGCGGATGGCGACCCTGCGGGCGGTTGCGCGCATAGTCCAGCGCATGCAGGTAGCCGGTATAGCCCAGCATCACCGCGCCCAGGCCGACCCCGATGCGCGCTTCGTTCATCATGTTGAACATCGCGGCCAGACCCTGATGCAGGGTGCCGACCAGATGGCCGACGGCGCCCGCTTGCCCGCCCGGACGGAACTTGCCCTCGCCGAAATTGAGCAGGCAGTTGGTGGTGCCGCGATAGCCCATCTTGTGGTTCAGTCCTGCGAGGGCAACGTCGTTGCGCTCGCCGAGGCTGCCATCGTCATTCACCAGGAACTTCGGCACGACGAACAGCGAAATGCCCTGCACGCCCGGGATCAGCTTGTCATCCGAACCCGGCACCTTGGCCAGCACCAGATGCACGATGTTCTCGGACAGCTCATGCTCGCCGCCGGAGATCCACATCTTGTTACCGCGCAGCCGGTAGCTGCCATCCGGCTGTGGCTCGGCACGGGTCGTGATGTCGGACAGGCTGGAACCGGCCTGCGGTTCGGACAGGCACATGGTGCCGAGGAAGCGCCCGGCCAGCAGGGGCTTCACATAGGTGTTGACCTGTTCGCTCGTGCCGCACTTGAGCAGCGTGTTCGCATTGCCGATGGTGAGCATCGGGTAGGCCGACGTCGCAACGTTGGCGCCCTTGAACCACGCGAAGCCGGCCTTCTCGATCACGCAGGGCAGTTGCATGCCGCCCAGCGCATAGTCTTGTCCGGCCGCCATCAGGCCCGCATCGCAGAAGGCTTTCAGTGCCGTGCCGACTTCGGGAATCAGTGTGACCTTGTCGCCGTCGAACGTGGGCTCATTGAGGTCGGATTTGCGGTTGTGCGGCGCGAACTGATCGGTGGCGAGCTGCTCGCACAGATCAAGGACCGCGTCGAAAGTCTCGCGATTGTGGTCGGCAAACCGCGGACGCCCGCACAGCGCGCCCGCATCCAGCCACTCGTACAGCAGGAAGTCGAGGTCGCGCCGGGAAAGGATCAGGCTCACAACACTTCGAACAGGCCGGCAGCACCCTGGCCGCCGCCGATGCACATGGTGACGACCACATACTTTGCGCCGCGGCGCTTGCCTTCGATCAGCGCGTGGCCGGTCAGCCGCGCGCCGGACATGCCGTAGGGATGGCCGAGCGCGATCGCGCCGCCATTGACGTTGAGCTTGTCCATCGGGATGCCGAGCTTGTCCGCGCAATACAGCACCTGCACCGCGAACGCTTCATTCAGTTCCCACAGGTCGACGTCGTCGACCTTGATGCCCGTTTGCTTCAACAGCTTGGGGATCGCGAACACGGGGCCGATGCCCATTTCATCCGGCTCGCAGCCGGCAACGGCGAATCCGCGGAATACCCCCAGCGGCTTCTTGCCGGCCGCTGCGGCCGCCTTGTCGCTCATCACGATCGCGACCGAGGCGCCATCGGAGAACTGGCTGGCATTGCCGGCGGCAACCACGCCACCCGGCATTGCGGTGCGAATCTGGGACACGCCCTCATAGGTGGTGTCGCCGCGAATGCCCTCATCGGCCGTGACGGTCACTTCGCGGGTCACGATCTGGCCTGTGTTCTTGTCGGCGACCGCCATGCGGGTGGTCACGGGCACGATCTCGTCGTCGAACTTGCCGGCCTCGCGCGCCGCCGCTGCGCGCAACTGGCTCTGCACACCGTAGTGATCCTGGCGGTCGCGTGCGATGTTGTAGCGCTTGGCGACGTTCTCGGCCGTCTGCAGCATCGGCCAGTAGATTTCCGGCTTGTGCTCGGACAGCCAGTCTTCCTTGAACATGTGCATGTTCATTTCATTCTGCACGCAGGAGATGGACTCGACGCCGCCGGCCGCATAGATGTCGCCTTCGCCGGCGATGATGCGCTGGGCCGCGCTGGCGATGGTCTGCAGGCCCGACGAACAAAAACGGTTGATGGTGATGCCACCGGTGCTGACCGGGCAGCCACCGCGCAGCGCGATCTGGCGCGCGATGTTCCAGCCGGTGGCGCCTTCGGGATTCGCGCAGCCCATCATCACGTCCTCGACTTGCGCGGGCTCGATGCCGGCGCGCGCGATGGCGGCGGCCAATGCAGCGCCGCCGAGGGTCGCCCCGTGCGTCATGTTGAAGCTGCCCTTCCAGGACTTGGCGAGCGGCGTACGGGCGGTCGAAACGATGACGGCATCGGTCATGAAGGTCTCCGGATTTTCTGTTTTTATCAGGCGGGAAAAGCAGCTTTCGAGAATAGCATAGTTGTATGTACGACCGTTCTATTCGGCACTGCAGCAAGCGAATGCGATCGCAACCGGGCCGTAAGCTTCTGTAAGGTTCAGCAAGCACCGCGTAAGTTTCGCTGCCTACACTCCGGCAAATTGCACATCAGGCACCCACAAGCAGCCGCCCTGTATTTCGGCTGTACTTCAGGCTCGCAGCCACTTGTGAATGCCCGCTGGGTAATTGAATCATCCCTATAAAACCAAGGAGACATCATGGCAACTGCCCAGGCTTCGGCTGGCATCACTGCCGAAGAGCGGAAAGTTATTTTCGCATCTTCGCTAGGCACCGTTTTCGAATGGTACGACTTCTATCTGTACGGCTCGCTGGCTGCGATCATTGCCAAGCAGTTCTTTGCCGGCACGGACCCGAACACCGGATTCATCTTCGCGCTGCTGGCCTTTGCCGCAGGCTTCCTGGTGCGTCCGTTCGGCGCGATCGTGTTCGGCCGTCTCGGCGACATGGTCGGCCGCAAGTACACCTTCCTGGTGACCATCCTGATCATGGGCATGTCGACCTTTATCGTCGGCCTGCTGCCCAACTACGCCAGCATCGGCATCTCCGCTCCGGTGATCCTGATCTCGCTGCGTATCCTGCAGGGCCTCGCGCTCGGCGGCGAATACGGCGGCGCGGCCACCTACGTGGCCGAGCACGCGCCGGACGACAAGCGCGGCGCATTCACCGCGTGGATCCAGACCACCGCGACCCTGGGCCTGTTCCTGTCGCTGATGGTCATCCTGGCCACCCGTACCGCCATCGGCGAAGAAGCCTTCGCTGACTGGGGCTGGCGCGTGCCGTTCCTGGTGTCGGTCTTCCTGCTCGGCATCTCCGTCTGGATCCGCCTGTCGATGAATGAATCGCCGGCCTTCCAGAAGATGAAGGAAGAAGGCAAGGTCTCGAAGGCCCCGCTGTCGGAAGCCTTCGGCCAGTGGAAGAACCTGAAAGTCGTGATCCTGGCTCTCGTCGGCCTGACCGCCGGCCAGGCCGTGGTCTGGTACACCGGCCAGTTCTATGCACTGTTCTTCCTGACCCAGACGCTGAAGGTGGATGGCGCTACCGCCAACATCCTGATCGCTGCATCGCTGCTGATCGGCACGCCGTTCTTCATCGTGTTCGGCTCGCTGTCGGACAAGATCGGCCGCAAGAACATCATCATGGCCGGTTGCCTGATTGCTGCGGCCACCTTCTTCCCTATCTTCAAGGGCCTGACCCACTACGCGAACCCGGCACTGGAAAAAGCCCAGATGTCGTCACCGGTGACCGTCATTGCTGATCCGGCGGAGTGCCAGTTCCAGTTCAACCCGACCGGCACCAAGAAGTTCACCTCGTCGTGCGACATCGCCAAGGCCAAACTGGCCGCGGCATCGGTCAACTACCAGAACGTGGCGGCACCGGCCGGCACCACGGCAGTGATCAAGGTCGGCGACAAGGAACTGGCGTCGTACAGCTCGGCTGGCCTGGCCAAGGAAGACGCCGCTGCGAAGGACAAGGAGTTCAGCGACGCGCTGAAGGAAATGATCAAGGAAGCCGGCTACCCGGCCAAGGCTGACCCGGCCCAGATCAACAAGCCGATGGTCCTGCTGCTGCTGTTCATCCTGGTTCTCTATGTGACCATGGTCTACGGTCCGATCGCCGCGATGCTGGTCGAGATGTTCCCGACCCGTATCCGCTACACGTCGATGTCGCTGCCCTACCACATCGGTAACGGCTGGTTCGGTGGCCTGCTGCCGACGACCTCGTTCGCACTGGTCGCGTTCAAGGGCGATATCTACTACGGCCTGTGGTACCCGATCATCATTGCGCTGATCACCGCCGTCGTCGGTATCCTGTTCGTCAAAGAGACCAAGGACAACGACATCAACGCTCACTGAGCGCCCGTCGTACCGTCCTTACCCGAAACCGCCGGCTGTTGCCGGCGGTTTTTTTTTCGTCTGCCGTGCGCGATCTTCTCTGCGACATTGGCACGGGGGAACGGTTGCATCCTTGTCGATCGGCGCCAAATGTTGTGTCTGCGGATTACTAGCGGCCGCGCGCTCGTTACAGCAGTTCTCAACGGCCTTCCCCTGCGGCGACCGCCGGTGCTTCCGCTGACCCACCACCTTTTCCGTTGTCTACCCGCTACAAGTTTGCGCGCTGTTACCTACCGGTTACATCAAATACCCATTGACAGCCCGCCTGCCCCTTTTGGCAGCAAGGCTTTTTGTTTAGAGTCTGGATTCAATAAAGTTAAACTTTTAATAATTAAAACAGTTCCGGGAAAGTGCCCGCCCGGAATGTAGTGAGGGTGCGCAATGGACATCGAATGGCTGGAAGACTTCCTTGTGCTGTCTGACCTGTCCAGCTTCACGCGGGCGGCGCAGGCCAGGAATGTCACCCAATCGGCCTTCAGCCGCCGCATAAGGTCACTGGAAGAATGGATAGGCATACCGCTGGTGGACCGCGACACCGTGCCGCCAAGGCTGACGATGGCTGGCCACCTTTTCCGCGATGCGGCGCGCGAGATGGTGAGGCAGTTGCATGACACAAGGGTCGCGCTCGGCCACCGCAGCAAGGCCTTCTCCGGCATCAAGCTGTTTGTTGCGTATTCACTTGCGCAGGTATTCCTGCCGCATTGGATAGAGCACATCGACCAGCACATCAGTGGCTTGAAGTTCGAAATCACGGCCGGCGAAACCTATGAAGGGCTGGTTGCACTGTCCGGCAGCCGTTGCGACTTGCTGATGGTTTATCACACCCCGGTGGTGCCAATCGCCGTCGATGAGCGTGTCACCCCGTCCATCATCCTGGGTTCGGATCGCGTCATCCCGGTCTGCAAGGCAAATGAGGAGGGTGAAGCCATCTACCTGCTGTCGGAAGCACGGCTGCGCCACCTGCCGCTGCTGTCCTATCCGCCGGAGACATTCTTTGGCCGCTTGTGCAACAGCCTGATCCGATTCCGCCCGAGCGAACCTTATTTCAATGTCGTTGCACAAAGTCCGCATCCACGCATCCTGCAATCGCTGGCCTGTATCGGGCTCGGCATTGCGTGGCTGCCCGAACGCCTGGTGCGCGAAGACCTCGATGCGCGTCGTCTTGCGGTGGCTGGTGACAGTGAATGGAGTACCACCGTCGAGATCCGGCTCTACGCATCGCAGGAACGCTCCCGCCTGCTACAGGCTGGCCTGTGGGAGACCATCAAGGAAGCACAGGAACGCCGGGCCACGGCTGCTGTCGGCTCATGAATGTCATGTTGCGGGTCGCGGGCCATCAGCTGCTGGCTCGCGTAACCGCCGAAATGGCGCGAATCGATTCTGCCTTCCCACGCCACCTCTCTCCCGCGGTTCCGCTGCATTGGCATATCGAAACACTGCCATCCCCGCTCGACAGCGCATGCCTTGCGGGGCTGCCGATGCAAAGTCTCGTGGTGCTGATGGAGGTGCGCGATGAGAGCGTCGTTGACAGTCTCTGGTCAGCCACCTGCCGCGACTATCATGCCATCGCCCGCGATGGCCATGCGGCGCTGGTTGATCAGCGACAGCCGCTGGTGTTCCTGATCTTCGATCGCGAACTGACCGCGATGCGACTGCCAGACCTGCCGCCGTTGATCACCGACTGGGTCAACGGAATCGACGCGACGCAGGAGCTGGCGCAGCGCATCGTCCGTGCACTCAAGCGAGGGCATCGGCATGGCCGCCTGCCTGATAACACGCAGCTGGCCCTGGAGCTCGAATCGCGGAGACTTTGTTATGGCGGCGATTCAGTGACATTGACCGCTTGCGAAATTTCGGTGGCGGAGCTGTTCTTGTCGAAATTCGGCAGCGTGATACCGCTGGAAGAAATACAGTTGCTGTTCCGATTGGCGGGCCGCTCCGTCGAGGGCAGCAATGTGCGTGTGGCGATGTTCCAGTTGCGCTTCAAGATCGAAGCGCTCACGCACTGCCAATACACACTGACCAGCGCATACGGTCTCGGCTATGTACTCAAGCACGGCAAGGCAGGCGGTGCAGGCAAGCCCGCAGCGGTGTGGCCAGCGAGGCATCCTGCCTGAATCCAGCGATACCGTAGCTCGTGCGGCGGTCGCATGCGCTTCAGGGGTGCACTGGTGGCGGCGCCAGCCAATCGGCACGGTTCCATGCAAACTGTGCGAGCCTTTCCAGCAGCTGACTGTCGCGCAAGCGATTGATCCACCAGTCAAGCGCAGCACCGCGTTCACCGGTGCGCCACGCGATGCAGAAAGATTCCGGCAGCCGCTTTTCTTCGACAGTCTTCTGCACCAGCCGCCCCGCCTCAAGCGCCGGTTGTACCCAGCTTGCCGGCAAGTAGCCGGCACCAAGCCCAGCCAGCTGGAAATGGAATTTGTCGATCATGGTTTCAACCGTCAGCGTGTCCTGCCCCATCAGCAAGCCGACGGTGCGCGGAGGCAGGCGTCGCGCCGAATCGGACACCGACACCATGCGCTGCGCCATCAGGTCGTCTTTGCGCAAAGGCCGATCGATTGCGGCCAGCGGGTGCGAGGGCGCAACCACGAACACGAATTCCAGCGAGCCTAGTGGCGCGGTACTGTAACCACCGCCAGGCGGGCCTTCGCCGGCAGCGCCGATCACCAGATCCACGCGACGGTCCACCAAAGCTTCCCAGGTGCCTGACAGCGCCTCATACGACAAGCGCAAGCGTGTACTGTCGGTGGCACGGTAGAAATCGCGGATGTCGTCGGCCAGCAGCAGCGCCGGGAACAGTCCGTCGAGCCCGATCGAGAACTCGGCCTCCCAGCCACTGGCCACGCGCCTGAGCTTGTGCTCGAGGTCGCGCGCGGCCAACAGCAAGTGACGCCCTTCATCCAGCAGCGTGCGTCCGGCCTCGGTCAACGCCACGCGCGGGCCGGCACGCTCGAACAGTTGGATGCCGAGGTCTTCTTCCAGCTTCGCAACCGCATAGGAAATGGTCGACGGCACGCGGAACAGCTCCTTGGCGGCCGCCGCAAAAGAGCCGCCGCGGTCGATCGCATCGACCACCTGCAACGCGTCCAGGCTCAATCTCAGCATATTTACCTATATTCGAAAATTTCGATGATAGCCCGGGAAATTTTCCGCTTTTGTTTCCCGATACAAACGTGGATACTGCGGGCTTTACGAAATCCCGACGAATTTACTCTGGATTTCCGGGCCCAAGCCAAAGACGGCTTGGGGCTGGAGAAAGCCAGATTGATTCGAAATTATTGCATGTCAGGAGGCACCATGATCGAGATTCGCAAAGCCGACGACCGCGGCATCGCCAACTTCGGCTGGCTGGATTCGCGCCACAGCTTTTCTTTCGGCAGCTATTACGACCCGCGCCATACCGGCTTCGGCCCGCTGCTGGTCATCAATGACGACCGCGTGCAGGCTGGGCGAGGCTTCGGCATGCACGGCCACCGCGACATGGAGATCATTTCCTACGTGCTCGAAGGCGAGCTCGCACACAAGGACAGTATGGGCAACGGCTCGGTGCTGCGGTACGGGGATGTGCAGCGCATGAGCGCCGGCACCGGCGTCATGCACAGCGAGTTCAACAACTCTCCGGGCAACCTGGTTCACTTCCTGCAAATATGGATCGAGCCGTCGGTGCAAGGCATCGCGCCTGGCTATGAAGAAAGGCATTTCGACGTCGCTTCCAAGCGCGGCCGTCTGCGGCTGGTGGCGTCGCCCGATGGCGCCGAAGGCTCGGTCACCATCCACCAGGATGCGCGCCTGTATGCGGCACTGCTGGATGGCGAAGAAGCCGTCAGCCACACGCTGGCCGCCGGGCGTCGCGCCTACGTGCACCTGATCCGTGGCGCGCTGGACGTCAACGGCACCCGCCTCCATACCGGCGATGCGCTGAAACTCGAAGGCGAGCCCAGCGTGACCGCCAGCAAAGGCGAAGCCGCCGAATTCCTGTTGTTCGACCTGCCCTGATCCGGCAGGCCCCTGACCCAATCGATCACAACCGCAAAGGAAAGCACCATGACCACCATCCTCTACCTCAACAGCAGCGTGCGCAGCACTGGCTCTGTTTCGCGCCAGCTGAGCGGCGAATTCATCGAAAAACTCAAGTCCGCCCATCCGGGCGCCAAGGTCGTCACGCGCGACCTCGCCGCCAACCCGCTGCCGCACCTGTCAGAGTCCATGGTCGGCGCGTATTTCACGCCGCCCGAGCAACGCAATGACGAACAGAAGCAGTTGATCCAGACCTCCGATGAAGTCGTGACCGAACTGCTGGCCGCCGACATCGTGGTGGTGGGCGCGCCGATGTACAACTTCTCGGTCAGCTCCACGCTGAAGTCCTGGATCGACCATGTGGCCCGCGCCGGCGTCACCTTCAAGTACACCGAGACCGGCCCGGTCGGCCTCGTGCATGGCAAGAAGTTCGTCATCTTCACCTCGCGCAGCGGCGTCTACAGCAGCGGCCCGGCCAAGGCGATGGATTTCCAGGAAACCTACCTGCGCGGCGTGCTGGGCTTCCTCGGCATTACCGATGTCAGCTTCGTCAGCGCAGAAGGTCTGGCGATGGGCGATGAGGCAGTCAACGCAGCGCTGGCCCGCGGCCGCAGCGCCATGGATGCGCTGATTGCGGCATAATTCACCCTGACCACCGGAATGCGGCGGGCGCGAGACATCGCGACGCCGCATTCTTGTTTGCGCGTGCCGAAGCTGTGGCAACGGCGCATGCCCATTTGACAAAGCGACCCCTGACCCCGCCTCCACTGTCCCAGCCTCATGACGCACCCCGAGACCTCCGCTGCCACCCCGTCGCCGCTGCTGACGCACGCGGCCAGCTGCGCGCTGCCCACGCCCTGGGCGACGTTCACGCTGCATGCTTTCATTGAGGCGGCCACCGGCAAGGAACATCTGGCGCTGGTGCTGGGCGACGTCGGCGACGGCCAGCCGGTGCTGGCGCGCCTGCATTCCGAATGCCTGACCGGCGACACGCTGTTTTCGCAGCGCTGCGACTGCGGTGCGCAGCTCGAGAATGCGATCAAGCGCATCGCCCGGGAAGGGCGCGGCATCTTGCTCTACTTGCGACAAGAAGGACGCGGCATCGGCCTCGTCAACAAAATCCGCGCCTATGGATTGCAGGAAGCCGGCGCCGACACAGTCGAAGCCAATCACCAGCTGGGCTTCGATGCCGACCTGCGTGATTACGCAATCGTCGAACCCATGCTGCGCCACTTCAACATCAGCAGCCTGAAACTGATGACGAACAATCCGCGCAAGATCGATGCGATGAAGCGGCTCGGCATCACCGCCGAACGCGTCGCGCACATCACGACCTCGACCGATCACAACGCGTATTACCTCGCGACCAAGGCCAGCAAGCTCGGCCACCTGTTGAACCACGCGCCGGCGCACGCCGACACTCCTGCCAACGAATGAGCGCGGCACAACAACAGGCACAACAACGTCCTGCGCTGACCGCAGCGCGAGCCTGCTGAAGCAAGCCGCCTGCGCGCCGAGCGCGGACCTGCGCTGATTCAAAAGACGGCTGGCGGCCCTTGTGCCGGCTCAATCGTTCCACCCCGGTTTGCGCAAATCACCGCAACCCTTGAGCAAGCTCAAATAACGAATGGCAAGCTGCCGTAACCTGCACGCGAGGGACTTGCTGCAGTCTCCTCGAACTTGCCTAAATCCCCTTTTAGGTTTGCGCTCTCCCACCGGGAGAGCTTTTTTTTCGCCGGCCGGCGATAAATTTTTCCCCGTGCCGCCCTGCTGCATCGCAATCGGCATTCCGCCATTCCCTTGGGTGTTTGAAGCGTCTTCGCAGGAAAAATGCCGGCTTTTGCGGCGCACCATCCGCCGCGCAGCCTGTCGGGGAATACCCTTGCTCG
>JBDKLN010000053.1:0-14275 GCA_039806045.1 Pseudomonadota bacterium | reverse complement strand
CTGCCGGAACAGCAGGAGATCGCCGCCGATGCCGTCGTCGCCGCAGCCGCAGCCGGCACCGCGAATGCCGACACGCAGCAGCACAACGCCGCCGTGTCGAAGACCTCGCCGAACGCACCCTGGTCGGCTGCAACACCCTACCTGAACCTGTACGACATCAAGAAGCCGGTCACGGCCACCGTTGCCGGCAATTTCCGGCTGACCGGCGCCGACGCCGACAGCGACATCCGCCACATCGTGCTCGATTTCGGGCAGCAGTTTTTCCCGGTGCTCGAAGGGCAATCGATCGGCATCATTCCGCCCGGCACCGATGCGGCAGGCAAGCCGCATTACCTGCGCATGTACTCGGTGGCCAGCCCGCGCGATGGCGAACGTCCCGGTTACAACAATGTCGCGCTGACGGTGAAGCGCGTGGTCAGCGACCATGAAGGCAAGCCGGTCAAGGGTGTCGGCTCGAACTACCTGTGCGACCTGCAGAAGGGCGACACCGTGCAGGTCACCGGCCCGTTCGGCGACAACTACCTGATGCCCAACCATCCGGGCTCGAACATCCTGATGATCTGCACTGGCACCGGTGCCGCACCGATGCGCGCGATGACGGAATTTCGCCGTCGCCTGTCGGCGGCAGGCAAGCCGGTCAATGGCAAGCTGATGCTGTTCTTCGGCGCGCGCAATCCGGGCGAGCTGCCGTACTTCGGCCCGCTGCTGAAACTGCCGCCGAGCTTCATCGACATCCACCTCGCGTTCTCGCGCGTCGACGGCGAACCCAAGACCTATGTGCAGGACAAGTTGCGGGAAGCGGGTACGGCCGTCGCCGAACTGCTGAAGGGCGACACCTACCTGTATGTGTGCGGACTGAAGGGCATGGAGACCGGCGTGATGGAAGCGATGCGCGACATCTGCATCGCGTCCGGCCTCGACTGGCCGGCGCTGCATGAGAAAATGGTGGGTGAAGGCCGCTTCCACGTCGAAACCTACTGATGACCGCGTTGAAGCGCATCACCGATTAACTTTTTTCGGAAACAGGCCGGCCCGGTTCAATCCTGTGCCGGCCTTTGCACATCATGAGCCAAGCACTTTCAGCACCTGCAGCCGTCGGCGTGATTGGCGCCGGCACCATGGGCGCCGGCATCGCACAGGTGGCTGCTGCTGCCGGACACCGCGTCTACCTGACCGATGCCCGCGAGGGCGCGGCCGCCGCGTCGCGCGAACGCATTGCCGGCATACTGGCCGGGCTGGTTGCCAAGGGCAAGCTGGATGCCACCACCGCCGACGCGACGGTGGCGCGCATCCAGGTCGTGAATTCGCTGGCCGGGATGGCCGATGCTGCTCTGGTGGTCGAAGCCATCATCGAAGATTTGCAGGCCAAGCAGGCGCTGATGCGCGAGCTCGAGCAGCATGTGGCGCCGACAGCGGTGCTGGCGACGAATACCTCGTCAATCTCGGTGACGGCAATCGCGAACGGCATGCAGCATCCCGAGCGCATGGTCGGCATGCACTTCTTCAATCCGGTGCCGCTGATGAAACTGGTCGAGGTCGTGTCTGGCGTCGAGACCAGCGCCGCCGTCGCCGACGCGATTGCCGCGCTGGCAAAAGCCTGGGGCAAGACAGCCGTGAAAGCGGCCTCGACGCCGGGCTTCATCGTCAACCGCATCGCGCGCCCGTTCTACGCCGAGGCACTGCAGCTGCTGCAGGAGCAGGCTGGCACACCGGCCCAGCTCGACCGCGCGATGCGCGGCGCCGGCTTCCGCATGGGGCCTTGCGAGCTGACGGACCTGATCGGCCATGACGTGAATTACTCGGTGACTTGCTCGGTGTATGAGGCGAACTATGGCGACAAGCGCTTCCAGCCATCGCTGGTGCAGAAGGCTTTGGTCGATGGCGGCCGGCTCGGGCGCAAGGTCGGCAAGGGCTTCTACGAAGGCCAGCCAGTGCCGCTGGCCGATGCGCTGGCGCAGGCCGATGCGGCTGAACTGACGCTGGCGGGCGATGATCCGCTGGTCGATCGCCTGGCGGCGATGCTTGAGGCTCGCGGCGTGACGTTCGGACGCGACAGCGCGCTCGCTTGGTCAGGCTTGCGTATCGGTGCAGTGGCGGTGCATTTGTCTGACGGTCGCGCAGCAGCACAGCTGGCGCATGAACTCGACGAACCGAATCTTGCAGTGATCGATTTGCCCTTGTCGGTCAATGCCGATGCACTGGCACTGGCCTATGCGCCGCGCGTCACCGATGACGACCGCAGGCAAGTCGAGGCCACACTGATCGCTTGCGGCCTGCAACCTGTCGTGCTGCGCGACGTGCCGGGGTTGCTGGTGGCGCGGACCGTCGCCATGCTGGTCAACGAGGCATCGGACGCCGTCTGGCAGGGCGTTTGCAGCGAAGAAGCCGCCGACCTGGCCATGACGCTGGGCGTGAACTACCCGATGGGCCCGTTTGCCTGGCTGAAACAGATCGGCGCGCAACGGGTCGCAGGCATACTCGATCACTTGTTCGATGCTTATCGGAACGAGCGTTATCGCGTCAGTCCGAAGTTGCGCCAATTGTTATGGAATTGACTTGCGGGTAAGTAATTTCCGAAATAAAAGATATTTATAATCAATAGGTTGCCATCATTGTGCGGCGCAAGATGACGCCACATTGTTTCAGGTGCATGATGCGCCCGCTGCACCAAAAAAATCTATCGCCAGGAAGAGCGAGAGGAGACCTGAGCCCGCCGTACGCAAGTACGGCGGGCTTGACTTTTCTGGGGTGCCGGCATCGCCTGATGAGCCTACAAATCCCTACAAAATTGCGGGGAATTTTTAAGGAAAAGAAATTTAATCTGTTCAATCATTCGAAAAATTTATATCTGGCATCACAAATCGAAAGCAGACGATCGCTGACGTCGTTGCTATAGTTCAATCCGTCTCCTCCAGCCTTCCAAAAAAGGATGGATTTAAACCCGACAGGCCTAGGCCTCGTCGGGTTTTTTTTCGCTTGTGCTCCCGCCCCCCATCCCCGTGCCGACGCCGCGCCGCCCGCCATGGCAGGCCGTGATGCTGATCTCCGAGGTGTCTCGGCGTTTTTCCAACGCCTGACCTGATTTGGGTCAAGTTCACAAATTCAATAAAAATCAATTATTTACCGAAGATCTAACCCGCTTATCCACAGACCTGTCCACGAAATTTGTGAACAAATTTGTGGACCGGCAGGGTTGTCCAGACCGGCCTGCACGTATACTTTTTGCCAAAGGTAAATACTGTCGAGGAGGCTCGCATGTACCAACGAATCCTGGTTGCCTACAACGGTACGCCGGAAAGCCGTGTCGCACTGGAGGAGTGCCTGAAGCTGGCCCCTGCAGCCAGTGCCGACGTCCACCTGTTGGCGGTGGTCAGTCCGCCGCCTTACCTGCTGGTCGGCGAATTCGCGGCAGCGGCCGTGCTGAGCGTCGAAGAAGGTTTGGCCGCCGAGCGCGAAAAGATGGCGGCCGAGCTGGAGAAGGGGGCGGCGCTATTGCGTGCCGGTGGCCTGAACGTGACAGCACACTTGGAGGTCGGCGAGCCTGTCAGCGTGATTGAAGAACTTGCCGCGGACTTGCAAGTCGAGCTTGTCATTGTCGGCCATACCCGCGCCAAGCCGATGGCGCTGCGTTGGTGGCGAGGCACGACCGATACGCTGCTGGTGGAGAAGCTGCGTTGCAGCTTGCTGGTGGCATCGGAGCCCGTGGCAGGCTGAGCTCAGTCACGCCGAACGCCATGGCGCGCATCATCGATGCGCCGCCGCACCCTCAGCCCGGCGTGTGCCAGCCTCCAGCCCAGCTGCGCGCGCCAGTCCAGCAGCCGCTGCCAGCGGTCGCGGTGCAGCACCACATGTTGCAGTGTGATGCGTTCCGCGAGGCAGGCGCGTTTGCTCGCGTAATTCCCCCCCAGCAGATGAAAGCGCCGTGCGCCTGCGCGGATCGCACTCAGAATCATCAGATGGCGGCACAAGTTGCCGAGGCCCAGCGCGTCATAGTCCGGATCGTGCGCATTGACCAGCGAATAGACATCGTCCGCGATGCGGCAGGCCAGCGTGCCTCCGCGCAGGCGACCGTCGATATGGGCGAGACCCGCCATCCCGCGCGCGCGCATCAGCAGCTGCAATTTGCTCGCGGCCGATGCATCGAGCGCCGATCGGCGCGACTTTCTCGCCAGACGGGCATGATTGAAGGCGACGATCCTGTCGATGAGGAAGCGATCCGCTGACGCGGGTCCGGTCAGCACTCTATGGCTGAGCCCTTCGGCCCGCGCCAGGCGCTGCCGTAGCGATTTGCGCGTTGCCTTGCCCAGCGCCTTCAGGTAGGCCGCCGCCGTTGCCGGCAGCTCGAGCACGATGTCTTCGCTGCAGTCGAAACGCGAGACGGGCAATGCGCGCGGTAAACCCTCGATGCGGATCGCGTGCCAGTGGACGCTGCGCAGTGCCGGCAGGCGTGCAAACATGCGCAATGCGAAGCGCTCGGCGTCGCCGGCGTCGATCCGCATGCCTTCGTTAATGACACGCAGCGCATCGCCGTCACGCCGGTAAAGGAAGATTGCGGACGGCACGGAACCTTGCCGCTCGATGTAAGTGCCTGCGCCCGCCAGTCCCGACAGCTGCAGTTGCGGGAGTGATGCATACAAGCTGCCGTAAAGGCTTTCCATCTGCGCCGCTGCACCCGCCGGGACATGCCCCTCATGCAGTTCGAAATGAGCGCCATTGCCGGGAAAGACCGGCAATGGCGACCGGCTCTTCGGTTGCGAGACAGGCAAGTAGCCTCCGTAAAATGGCGCGATGTCTTTTTGATGCGGCCAGCGTGCGGAGTTCAGCCCGCTGCCGTTAGCCTGCAGGCATCTCAAGCCGGGGAACCTTGCTGTCGCGACGATGAAAGCGGGCCTGGCTGCGGGCGCTGGGGGCTGCAATGCTTTAAACTCTGGGTCTTTTTCCCCGCCTGCCATGGTCAGCAACACTGAACCCCAAGACCCGGGCCTTGATCCCGCCGCCAATCCGGACAATGCGGACCATGATGCAGCGCCGTCGTCGCGCGCCGTGTCCCGTGAGCAGATTGCGCGCGAGGTCGCCCGCCGCCGTACCTTCGGCATCATCTCCCACCCGGATGCGGGCAAGACCACGCTGACCGAGAAGCTCTTGCTGTTCTCTGGCGCGATCCAGCTCGCCGGTACCGTCAAGGCCCGCAAGAGCGGTCGCCATGCAACGTCGGACTGGATGGAGATCGAAAAGCAGCGCGGCATCTCGGTCGCCAGCTCGGTGATGCAGTTCGAGTATCGCGACCATGTGGTCAACCTGCTCGATACCCCCGGACACCAGGATTTTTCCGAAGATACCTATCGCGTGCTGACAGCTGTCGATTCGGCGCTGATGGTGATCGATGCCGCCAAGGGTGTCGAGGCGCAGACCATCAAGCTGCTGAACGTGTGCCGCATGCGCGACACGCCCATCATCACCTTCATGAACAAGATGGACCGCGAGACCCGCGATCCGCTGGAACTGCTCGATGAAGTCGAATCGGTGCTGGGCATTCAATGCGCGCCGGTCACCTGGCCTATTGGCATGGGCAAGAACTTCCGTGGTGTGTATCACTTGCTGCGCGACGAAATCATGCTGTTCGCTGCCGGTAACGAGCGTGCCGATCAGAGCTTTGAAATCCTGAAGGGCATCGACAATCCCAAGCTTGCGGAGATGTTCCCGCTGGAGATCGAGCAGCTGAAAATGGAAGTGGAGCTGGTGCATGGCGCATCGCATCCTTTCGACCTCGACGCTTTCCTCGCCGGCAAACAGACGCCGGTGTTTTTTGGCTCCGCAATCAACAACTTTGGCGTGCGCGAGATTCTTGATGCGCTGCTCGACTGGGCGCAGCCGCCGCGCGAGCGCGATGCAACGATGCGTACCGTGCAGCCGGACGACACGGCGTTCTCGGGCTTCGTGTTCAAGATCCAGGCCAACATGGACCCGGCGCACCGCGACCGGATCGCCTTCCTGCGCGTCTGCTCGGGACGCTTCGAGCGCGGCATGAAGGTCAAGCACTTGCGCCTGAACCGCGACATCAAGGTGTCGTCCGTGGTGACCTTCATGGCATCGACGCGTGAACAGGTCGAAGAAGCCTATGCTGGCGATATCATCGGCCTGCCCAACCACGGCAACATGCAGATCGGCGATACCTTCTCCGAAGGCGAACTGCTGCAGTTCACCGGCATTCCTTACTTCGCACCGGACTTCTTCCGTTCGGTCCGCATCCGCAATCCGCTGAAGGTCAAGCAATTGCACAAGGGCTTGCAGCAGTTGGGCGAAGAGGGCGCGGTACAGGTATTCAAGCCGGTCAATGGCGGCGACCTGGTTCTGGGTGCCGTCGGCATGCTGCAGTTCGAAGTGGTGGCCAGCCGCCTGATGAACGAGTATGGCGTGGATGCCGTATTCGAGGGTACCAGCATCAGCAGCGCGCGTTGGGTGTCCTGCGATGATCGCAAGATGATGGGCGATTTTGAAAGATCGTCAGCCGGCGCACAGCTGGCCCATGACGCCGCAGGTAACCTCGCCTTCCTGTCGACCTCGGGCGTGAACCTGAAGCTCACGCAAGAGCGTTGGCCGGGCGTGACGTTCCACACCACCCGCGAACATGCGGTGAAGGTCGGCTGACGCAGGGTCGGGTAGCGCTTCAGCGTCGCGGCAGCGCCGCTGACGCCGAATCCTTGCCTGGGGATCCCCCTCGGCACGTCAGCCTGATCGTCGATGGGATGTCCACTCGATGTTCTCCGATCACAGCGCGATGACTTGTTGATGACGCCTGCATGACAGTGCGACCGCCGGAAGCTCCCTGGCCGCACCCCCGGTTCCCTCGGGTGGCGCTTTCTTTGCGACCCCTCAAGCAAGGCCAACGCTCTTTTCCCTAGACTGTGAGCCTCTCTCGCGGCAGGTGCTGCGGGGAGGGCGCTCATCTAATTTGTCGGGGGAAGCCATGTTAACTGCGACTTATTCCATCGTCGCGCTGAAGCTGGAACAGAGCCGGGCGCGCTGGACCTTTTCATCAATACAGCAATACATCCTGAGCAGCATCGATAACCTCAAATCGGCGGGTGGCATCGATTTCGAGGGCATGCTGAACAGCCTTGCACAGTTCGAGCAGACCTGCCATCAGCGCAAGATGGAAGTGTTCGTGATCCCCGCGTTGCGTCGCTTCACGCATGAGGCCGATGCTTTGCTCGACGAGCTGGAATCCCTCAGTGAAGCCAGCCTTGCCTTGCTTGGTTCGCTGCGTGACAAGCTGCACCATGCGTTGCGGCAGGGGGCGGCGACGATAGAAGAAATGTGCGCATCGCTCGAGCAGTGTTGCACGACGCTGTACCGACGGCTGACGCGCGAAGAGGAGCTGGTGCAGATTGCCGAACGGACGATTCCCAGCGAAGCCTGGTTTGCGATCGCCGCCGACTTCATGTCGCATGATGCACGCATGACCAAGGCCATGGCTCCCGTCCACGACGACGAGGAAGAGTAAGCCGCGCCGGGGTGGCCGGCGGCAGCAGGGGCGTGCTTGCCATGCCCCAAAATGTTTGGCAAGGTTCGGACGGATACCACTTGAGCCCGAACCATGACCAAGTACCTGAAGTTCACGACCCTGTCGCTGCGCGACGTGCTGACCACCTTCGGCCCGGCGCTGGTTTTGCTGTTGGCGCTGGCGTGGGTCGCCTACCGCGTCATCGACCCTTTCCCGCCCAAGCTGGTCACGATTTCCACCGGACAGGAGAACGGCGCCTACGAGGTGCTGGCCAGGCGCTATGCCGCCGTGCTCGCCCGACAGGGCATCAAGGTCAGGCTGCAGCGCTCCGAAGGCTCGTTCGAAAACCTGCAGCGGTTGCAGGATCCGGAGTCCGGCACGGATGTGGCATTCGTGCAAAGCGGCTCGACGACGCTGCAGAATTCGGAACGCTATGACCTGGTGTCGCTTGGCAGCTTGTTCGTCGAGCCGATCTGGCTGTTCCATCGCGCCGGCGTCAAGATCAACGGCATTCCCGACTTGCGCGGCAAGCACATCAATGTGGGGTCGCGCGGTACCGGCGTGCCGCAAATGATAGAGAAACTGCTCGACGCAAACGGCGTGCAGCTGAAGCAAGTGAGACTGTCGGAGATGGACAATACGCCCGCAACCATGGCGCTGCTGGCCGGGAAGATCGATGGCATGGTGTTCAGCTCGTCGCCCGAAGCGCCGCTGATCCAGATGCTGTTGCAGACGCCGGGCATACAGTTGCTGAATTTTTCCCAGGCCGACGCCTATGCGCGGCGCTTTCCTTTCCTGACGCAAGTCAGCCTGCCTCATGGCATCGTCGACCTGGGCCGCAACATACCGAGGCGCGATTACCAATTGATTGCGCCGACAGCGACGCTGGTGGCACGCGATGACCTGCACCCGGCCTTGCTGGATTTGCTGGTGCAGGCGGCCGCCGAAGTCCATGGCGGCGCAGGCTGGTTCCAGAAGCGCGCCGAATTCCCGAACCCGAGCTATACCGAGGTCCCGGTCGCGGAGTCGGCCGAGAAGTACTACAAGAGCGGCCCGCCGTTGCTGCAAAGGTATATGCCGTTCTGGCTGGCGAACTTCTTCGAGCGGATGTGGATCGTCATCGTCGCGTTCGGCGCCTTGCTGGTGCCTCTGACGCGCGTGGTGCCGCCGCTGTATGTATGGAAGGTCAGGTCGCGCATTTATCGATGGTATGGCCAGCTGCGCAATGTCGAGGGCGCCGTAGAGCAGGCGATTGAGAAAGGCGACGCCCATGAGCGCCAACGCATTTACGGCGAACAGATGGCCAGGCTCGACGACATCGAGCGCCGGGTCAATCAGCTGACGATACCCTTGTCGTTCGCCGAAGAGTTGTACGACCTGCGCAGCCACATCAACTTCGTGCGCAAGCGGCTAGGCTGGCTGATGCAGTCAGGGTCGGAGAGCACGGTCCCGGCAACCTGACCGGGCGAACGTGGGATCAGGCGCCTACCCACGGCAGGCCCGCCTTGCACCAGCCGCCGACGGTCTTGCGATGGCCTGCGCCATCGCGATCTCCCTCGAAGCCTTCGAGGATGTCATAGCAGTGGCGGAAGCCTTTGGCCGTGGCCGCCTCGGCGGCATGGCGTGAACGCACGCCGGAGCGGCACAGCATCAGCAACACATCGTCATGGCCGGCGAGTGCTTCCAGCTGGTCAACGAAGTCGGGGTTCTTTGCGCCTCCCGGATAAGTCGACCATTGCAAGGCAAGGTGCTGGGCTTCCGGGATGGCGACGCGGCCGACCCAGTCACGCTCGGCCTGCGTGCGCACGTCCACCAGCTTGATGCGCGGATCGGCTGACAGTAACGCCATCGCCTCCGACGGCGTGACGGCCCCCGCATAGGCCCCCCCGGCTGGTTGCTGGCGCTGTCGGGCGAGGCTCAAAATGGCTGCGGTATCGTTCATGACAATAAGGTCGGGCGGCTTCGGGCGAGCGGCGATTATAGAGGTCGGCGCCTGACCGAGTCACCGCGGATCCCTTGTTTTTTGGCTGGCGGTTTCGGGAAACCTTTATCGCAAGAAATTGCACAAAAGTGGTGCATCACGAAATAATTGCACCAAAACAAGGCTTCAAAAAAACATTGCACCAATTTGGTTGATTAGCGGTCATAGGCGGGGGCGACAGGGGATGCAGCAAGCGCTTGTTCTGTCGAAGGTTTTTTTGCGCGTTTCCCGCGCCAAAAAGGCCAGAAGCTTGGGTGTTGATGGCATGGAATCTGCTATCATCCCGAGCCGAGTTCCGGTCACTTTCCTTGCGCAGTGTTGTCCCGCTCGCGCCTAGTCGACTTACTGGTTCCGCCCCAACAACGCAACCCAACAAGCAACCCTCCAGGAGATTTACATGGCAAAGACGGCCGCAGATGTATTGAAAATGGTGAAAGATAACGAAGTCAAATTCGTCGACTTCCGTTTCACCGACACGCGTGGCAAGGAGCAGCACGTGAGCGTGCCGGTTTCCCATTTCGATATGGACAAGTTCGAGTCGGGCCATGCCTTCGACGGTTCGTCGATTGCCGGCTGGAAGGGCATCGAAGCGTCCGACATGCTGCTGATGCCGGACCCGAGCACCGCCAACATCGACCCGTTCATGGAAGAGACGACCCTGTTCCTGCAGTGCGACGTCATCGAGCCGGGCGACGGCAAGGGCTACGACCGCGACCCGCGTTCGATCGCCAAGCGCGCTGAAGCCTACCTGAAGGCCTCGGGCCTGGGCGATACCGCTTACTTCGGTCCGGAACCGGAATTCTTCGTCTTCGACAGCGTGCGCTGGAACGTCGACATGTCGGGCTGCTTCGTGAAGATCGATTCGGAAGAAGCGTCGTGGAGCACCGGCGAGAAAATCGAAGGCGGCAACAGCGGCCATCGTCCGTCGGTCAAGGGCGGCTACTTCCCGGTCCCGCCGGTCGACAGCTTCCAGGACATGCGTTCGGAAATGTCGCTGGTGCTCGAATCGCTGGGCATCCCGGTTGAAGTGCACCACCACGAAGTGGCCGGCGCCGGCCAGATGGAACTGGGCACGCGTTTCTCGACGCTGACCGAGCGTGCCGACTGGACCCAGGTCCAGAAGTACGTGATCTGGAACGTCGCCCACAGCTATGGCAAGACCGCGACCTTCATGCCGAAGCCTATCGTTGGCGACAACGGTTCGGGCATGCACGTTCACCAGTCGGTCTGGAAAGATGGCAAGAACCTGTTCGCAGGCGACGGCTATGCTGGCCTGTCCGAGTTCGCGCTGTACTACATCGGCGGCATCATCAAGCACGCCAAGGCGCTGAACGCGATCACCAACCCGGGAACCAACTCGTACAAGCGTCTGGTTCCGGGCTTCGAGGCACCGGTCAAGCTGGCTTACTCGGCGCGTAACCGTTCGGCGTCGATCCGTATTCCGCACGTTGCGAACCCGAAGGGCCGCCGTATCGAGACCCGCTTCCCGGATCCGTCGGCGAACCCGTACCTGTGCTTCGCAGCCCTGCTGATGGCAGGCCTGGACGGCGTGCAGAACAAGATCCACCCGGGTGAGGCAGCATCGAAGGATCTGTATCACCTGCCGCCGGAAGAAGATGCAAAGATCCCGACCGTGTGCTCGTCGCTCGACCAGGCACTCGAGGCACTGGACAAAGACCGCGAGTTCCTGACCCGTGGCGGCGTCTTCACCGACACCATGATCGACGCGTACATCGATCTGAAGATGCAGGAAGTCACGCGTTTCCGCATGACCACGCATCCGATCGAGTTCGATATGTACTACTCGCTGTAATTTCCCTTCGGAATTACAGGTACATCGGCAAGACAAATGAGGCGGCTTCGGCTGCCTCATTTTTTATTTATTCCGTTGCCTTTTTGATAAAGTTGATGGGCGGGGTTCTGGTATACAGGCAGCAGGACAGCCGGCGGGGTAAACCAGGAGCGAGGAGCATGGCAGATATTGGGGCAGTCATTCGGTGCAAAGTGATGGCAACGGTCCTGGCGGTGATGCCATCGATCTGGTCTGCGCCTGTGCTGGCGGAAGGAGTCTTCCTTTGTACACAGCCGAACGGCGTGCGCGAGTACCGCAATACGGGCGACACGCGCGGCTGCCGCCGTCTGGACCTTGAGCCGCTGTCGCAGATCCCGGGGGCGACACTGCAGGCCAAGGCCGATCCGACATTCCCGCGCATCGACAACCAGGTACAGAAGCGCCGCGACCAGGACCGGCTGCATATCCTGACCGAAGAAGTCCGTGCGGAAGAAAGCAAGCTGTCCGACCTGCGCAAGGAATACCAGAACGGCGAGCCCGATCGGCTGGGCAGTGAGCGCAATTACGCAAAATACCAGGAGCGCGTTTCGATGATGCGCGACGAAATCGCGCGCACCGAGAAAAATATCGAAGCGCTGAGGCGCGAGATCGGTCAATTAAAATAGGGCGCAGCGGAAGCTGCTGCTGGATACGGCGCCCGCACGCAAGGCGCGTTTCTTGCAAGCCTGATCGTTTATTTTCAAACGATCCCGACGCCAACCGATTCCCGAGTCCGGTGCCGCCGGACGCATTTGACATCCATGCTCAATATTTTGTCCACGTCGCTGGGCGGCCTTGACCTGTTGGCCTCGGCCGTCCTGATCCTCGACATCCAGGGCCGCATTGCCTATGCCAATGCCGCGGCCGAAACCATGCTGGAAAGCTCATTCAAGGTCTTGCACAAGCAGCGCCTGCAGGATTTGTTCGTCAATGGTGACAAGCTCGCCACGATTTTCGGGCAGGCGATGCTGCGGCAATTTGACGAGAAGCGTGAAGACCTTGTGCTCGAGCGCATCGGCCGCAGTCCTCTGCACCTGAACATGGTGCTGTCCGTGATCGATGATCCCGACAATCCCGTGCTGATCGAGCTGCGTGAAAACGTGCAGCAGGTCAAGCTCGATCGCGAAGAGCGCATCCTCGACCAGACGCAGGCCAACAAGGAGCTGATCCGCAACCTTGCGCACGAGATCAAGAACCCGCTGGGTGGTATTCGCGGTGCGGCGCAATTGCTGGAGCTGGAGTTGCCGGGACAGGGACTGAAGGACTTGCGCGAATACACGCAGGTGATCATCAAAGAATCCGATCGACTGCAAACGCTGGTCGATCGCTTGCTGGCACCGCATCGGCGTCCGCAGATCGTCGGTGACGTGAACATCCATGAAGTATTCGAGCGCGTGCGCAGCCTGATCCTGGCCGAATTCCCGAATGGCTTGAAGATCGTGCGGGACTACGATTTGTCGCTGCCCGAATTCAGGGGCGACAAGGAACAGCTGATACAAGCAGTGCTCAACATCGCGCACAACGCGGCGCAGGCACTCGCGCCGCGGATGGTGAATGGCGATGCCGAGCTCACCTTGCGTACCCGCATTGCGCGTTCGATTACGATCGCGAAGGTGCGTTATCGGCTGGCACTAGACTTGCATATCGTGGATAACGGTCCGGGCATCCCGGCTGAACTGAAGGACAGGATCTTTTATCCGCTCGTCTCCGGCAGGGAGGGTGGCAGCGGCTTGGGGCTGACATTGGCCCAGACCTTCATACAGCAGCATTCTGGCGTTATCGAATGCGAAAGCCGGCCCGGATTGACAGACTTCCGCATCCTGATCGCGTTGCCGTAAGTCGGTGCATTCAAATGCACCGAACTGGTGCAAAATCGGGGTGCAGCATCGCCCTACAAGAATGCACATGAAACCAATCTGGATAGTCGACGACGACGAATCGATACGCTGGGTCCTCGAAAAGGCACTGGCGCGTGAGAACCTGGCGACCCGCAGCTTTGCCAATGTGAGGGATGCCGTGGACGCGCTGCAGTCCGGCACCCCGCAGGTACTGGTCTCGGACATCCGCATGCCCGGCGAATCCGGGCTTGAGCTGCTGCAGATCGTCAAGGCACGCTATCCGGGGCTGCCGGTCATCGTGATGACCGCCTTCTCCGACCTCGATTCGACGGTCGCAGCCTTCCAGGGCGGCGCTTTCGAATACCTCGCCAAGCCCTTCGACCTCGACAAGGCGGTCGAACTGATCCGCCGCGCGCTCGACGAGAGCTTGCGCGAGTCCGGTGGCGAGGCGGCGGCGTCCGAGAATCCGGAGATCTTGGGCTCGGCCGCAGCGATGCAGGACGTGTTCCGCGCGATCGGCCGCCTGTCGCAGTCGAATGTCACGGTGCTGATCACCGGTGAATCCGGTTCCGGCAAGGAGCTGGTGGCCCGCGCGTTGCACAAGCACAGCCCGCGCGCATCGCAGCCCTTCATTGCGCTCAACACCGCCGCGATTCCGAAGGACTTGCTGGAATCCGAATTGTTCGGCCACGAACGGGGCGCGTTCACCGGCGCGCAAGCGATGCGCCGCGGCCGTTTCGAACAGGCCGAAGGCGGCACGCTGTTCCTCGATGAAATCGGCGACATGCCTTTCGATTTGCAGACGCGCCTGCTGCGCGTGCTGTCGGATGGCCATTTCTACCGCGTCGGCGGCCATCAGTCGCTGAAGGCCAATGTGCGGGTGATCGCCGCGACCCACCAGAATCTCGAACAGCGGGTGCGCGACGGCTTGTTCCGCGAGGACTTGTATCACCGCCTCAACGTGATCCGCCTGCGCTTGCCATCGTTGCGTGAGCGTCGTGAAGACATTCCGGTATTGGCCCGCCACTTCCTCGCGCAGAGCGCGCGCCAGCTCGGCGTGGAAGCCAAGCGTCTGTCCGACCAGGCCATGCATTTCCTGAGTTCGCTCGACCTGCCGGGCA
>JBDKLN010000052.1:0-9076 GCA_039806045.1 Pseudomonadota bacterium | reverse complement strand
AAGAACTGCACAAGATCGCCAAGCCCTGCACGACCTCGAAAGAGATCGCTCAGGTGGGCTCGATCTCGGCCAACTCCGATCACTCGATCGGCGACCGCATCGCTGAAGCGATGGAAAAAGTCGGCAAGGAAGGCGTGATCACCGTCGAAGACGGCAAGTCGCTGAATGACGAGCTGGACATCGTTGAAGGTATGCAGTTCGACCGCGGCTATCTGTCGCCTTACTTCATCAACAACGCCGAGAAGCAAGTGGCGCTGCTCGACAATCCGTTCATCCTGCTGTGCGACAAGAAGATCTCGAACATCCGTGATCTGCTGCCGGTGCTGGAGCAAGTTGCTAAAGCTGGCCGTCCGCTGCTGATCATCGCTGAAGACATCGAAGGCGAAGCACTGGCAACGCTGGTGGTCAACAATATCCGCGGCATCCTGAAGACCTGCGCAGTGAAAGCGCCTGGCTTCGGCGACCGTCGCAAGGCGATGCTGGAAGACATCGCGATCCTGACCGGCGGTCAGGTGATCGCCGAGGAAGTCGGTCTGACGCTGGAAAAGGTCACGCTGAACGACCTGGGCCAGGCCAAGCGCATCGAGATCGGCAAGGAAAACACCACCGTCATCGACGGCGCAGGCCAATCGGCTGCGATCGAGGCGCGCGTCAAGCAGATCCGCGTGCAGATCGAAGAAGCGACCTCGGACTACGACCGCGAGAAGCTGCAAGAACGCGTGGCCAAGCTGGCCGGCGGCGTTGCCGTGATCAAGGTTGGCGCTGCGACTGAAGTCGAAATGAAAGAGAAGAAGGCCCGCGTCGAAGACGCGCTGCACGCAACCCGCGCAGCCGTTGAAGAAGGCATCGTGGCCGGCGGTGGCGTGGCGCTGCTGCGTGCCCGTGCAGGCCTGACCCTGAAGGGCGACAACCCGGACCAGGATGCCGGCATCAAGATCGTGCTGCGCGCGATCGAAGAGCCGCTGCGCATGATCGTCACCAACGCCGGTGAAGAAGCTTCGGTCGTCGTGAACAAGGTTCTCGAAGGCAAGGGCAACTTCGGCTATAACGCCGCCAACGGCGTCTATGGCGACATGGTCGAGATGGGCGTGCTGGATCCGGCCAAGGTCACCCGTTCGGCCCTGCAAAACGCGGCGTCGATCGCCGGCCTGATGCTGACCACCGATTGCATGGTGGCTGAGCTGGTCGAAGACAAGCCGGCTGCTCCGATGGGCGGCATGGGCGGTATGGGTGGCATGGGCGGTATGGACGGCATGATGTAATCGCCCACAGCACTTGCTGTTCGAAAAAGCCCGCAGAGATGCGGGCTTTTTTACGTTTGTTCGTTTGACAGATATCAAAGATCGAAAGCGGAAAGTACTGACCATTTATCGAAAGCCCTCACCAATCGAGCTTGGGCGCTCTTGGATCGAACGCCTGCAACTGATCGACAGGGGGCGCCATGTTCAGGACCATCGTCAAAGCTCGCCGCGGGAGCAACCCGCTGGCATTCGGAAAGCAACAGTTCAGCACCGCCCCGGACGCGCCACTTGCCCGACTGAAAGGATCGCTGAAGCAACTGCCGAAGCAAGCCGACATGGTCCAGTCGCTGCGGGAGTTGCGCACCTCTCCGATTTACGGAGAGCTGATGAACTGGACCAAAAAACAGTATGAAGTCATACCCAAAAGCGGCGACGTGCATGACGACCCGCGGGTTCGCAATGTCGCTGGCGGCCATGCCTTGTGCTACGCACTGAATTCCGTCGTACACCTTGCCAACGGTTACGACCTGAATCTGACTGACAGAATCGCAGCGACCGACAACGATCCGGAAGCTGCAGAACGCGCTTTCCTGAGCCAGATCCGACCGGCCCATGCCGAGGCACTCGTAAAGGCGTTCCGAGAATCCTGGCGAGCCAATTCTGAACTTCGGCAGGCGGCCATCCTGTCGGCGCTGCAACCAGGCGTTGCGGAAAAACTGGGACTGACAATTACTGAACGTCACACGCGGCTCGCGCAGGCCTGGGGCACGATCTCGGCTTCTCAGCAGCTGACCCTGGGCGAACTGCTGGCGCTGGTCGATTACGTGAATTCGGCGACCGGCACCTTCAACGCGGTCAATGGGACGGCACTGGCCGCCGCCTATTACGGCGAGCCGGTATTACAGAAAATGACCGCGACGCTCTCGGCCACACTCGACAGTGCGATCCAAAAACTGTGCCGGCACCCGTATTTCGGTCGGCAAGAAATCACGACTTACAAGGGCATATTGTTATCTGACGAAGCGGGCGTTTTTCGGAAAGCGATGCTCAATGCGGCGGTCGGTAGCGGCAAGCTGATACCTTTCCCGAACGTGCTGTCCGCTACTGCCAACCCGAACAAAAGCTATGCGGCGACCAAAGACAGCCTGGGCTACTCGATCGAGTTGCAAATCACGATGTGCACAGCTTTCTATGCCGATCCGTTCCATGACACGTTGACCATGGGCGAAGACGAAGTGATTGGTCCGCGCGGACAGAAATTCATCGTCACCGAAAAATTGGCGACCGAAGTCTTCTCCGAAAGAAGGGAACGATTCGAATGGATCGATCGCTATGTGCTGAAGCCGAAAAACTGAAGGACCGCACATGCTGCACGCCGATTGCGGTCAGGGCTTCCAGGCCGGCTTGCGTTTGTCGATGAAGGCCTGCACGCCTTCCAGCGCCGTCTCGTCCATCATGTTGCAGGCCATGGTTTCACCGGCCAGTTGATAGGCAGCGTGGATGCCCATCTCGGCCTGCCGATAGAACAGCTGCTTGCCCATCGCAATGGCGACAGCCGGCTTGGCAAGGATGCTGTCGGTCAGCTTGCCAATCTCTGCATCCAGCGCATCGGCGGCAACGACGCGATTGACCAGTCCGCGTGCCATCGCAGTCGATGCATCGATGAATTCCCCGGTCAACAACATTTCCATCGCCTGTTTGCGGCCCATGTTGCGCGACAAGCCGACCGATGGCGTCGAACAGAACAGGCCATAGTTCACGCCTGACACGGCGAACTTCGCTTCCGACGAAGCGACGGCGAGGTCACACATGGCGACCAGCTGGCATCCTGCCGCCGTGGCAATGCCCTGCACGCGAGCGATCACGGGCTGCGGCATCTGCTGTATTGCCAGCATCAGCTTGCTGCACTGGTCGAATAATTTTTTGTAATAGGCTGCCGACGGCGCCGCACGCATTTGCTTGAGGTCGTGCCCGGCGCAAAAGGCCTTGCCATGCGCGGCCAGCACCACGACGCGCACCGACGCATCGCCGGCAATCGCATCCACCTCGGCCTGCAGTGCGGCCAGCATCTCTTCGGACAGCGGATTGAACTTGTCGCCCCGATTCAGGGTCAGCGTGGACACGCCATCCCGATCCTCACGCATTACATAGGGTACTGCGTCGCTGGCTGCATGGTTCGAGGTCGCCATCGCGTCTCCTTGTCGTTTTTGTCTTGTCCACCGCGTTGCTGAAGCCGGCACGCTCTCGGCTCAGTCATCGTCGACTTCCGGTAGCGGCTGAGGCTCGCCCAGCGACGGCGGCGGCACATAGCTGGCCAGCAGCGCGATCCGGCTTTCCGGAGTCTCGAGGCTGATGCGACCAAGCGCACCGCTGCGGTAATCCTGCAGCAGGGTATGGGCTGCCTTCTCGAAATCAGTATCCCCCCCCTTGAGACGATAGCCCCGGCGTGCAGCGATGGCCTCGATGACGCCGACGCCGTCCGTGCCTTCAGGGGCCACGCCATAACGCGCCTTCAGCAGCTCAGGGTAGCGCGCCAGCAGCTGTTCGGCAAGGAAGGTTGCGACCTCTTCCTCGATGATCGCGTTCACGCCGATTGCATGGCTGGCGGCCAGCATCAAGCCGTCGGTCGGATGCTCGATCTTGGGCCACATCAGGCCCGGGGTATCGATCAGCACGATGTTATTGCCCAGGAACAGACGCTGCTGGGTCTTGGTCACGGCCGGCTCATCGCCCACCTTGGCCACGCGTTTTTTCAGCAACGCGTTCATCAGGGTGGACTTGCCGACATTGGGTATGCCCATGATCATCACCCGCAAGGGCTTCAAGGCCGTGCCGCGATGGGGCGCGATCTTCAGGCAGTGATCGGGGATCTTCGCAACCTCGGCCGGCTTCTTGGTCGTCAGCGCGACGGCATGCACGTCCTTCTGCTTGCTGAAATAGGCAAGCCAGGCCTTGGTCGCTGCGGGATCGGCCAGGTCGCTCTTGTTCAGGATCTTCAGGCAGGGGCGCTGGCGTGCCTTGCGCAAGGCTTCGATCATCGGGTTGCTACTGGCCAGCGGCACGCGGCCGTCAAGCACCTCGATCACCATATCGACCTTCTCCATGGACTCCGCGGCCTTTCGGCGCGCGGAGTTCATGTGACCGGGGAACCATTGTATGGACATGCTGTGTATTTCCTGATTGCCTGAATGTGTGGTGCGCGTCTGTCGGCTCAGCCCAACTCGGCCAGCGAGCGCACATGGGCCACCACGCTGCGGCCCAGAGCCGACAGGTTGTAGCCGCCTTCAAGGCAACTGACGATGCGGCCTTGTGCATGCTGCTGCGCGACTTCGACGATGCGGCTGGTGATCCATGCGTAGTCGGCCTCGACCAGGCCGAGACTGGCGATATCGTCTTCGCGATGCGCATCAAAACCGGCCGAGATGAAGACCATCTGCGGACGCTGCGCGTGCAACGCCGGCAGCCAATGGGCCTGCACCAGTTCGCGGATGGCCTCACCGCGGGTGTAAGACGGTACCGGAATGTTGATCATGTTGGTCGGCGCAGTGCCCACCGCATGCACGCCACTGTACGGATACAGAGGATGTTGAAAGAAGCCGACCATCAGCACGCGTTCGTCGCCGGCAAAGGCTTCCTCGGTACCATTCCCGTGATGCACGTCGAAATCCACGATGGCCACACGCTCCAGACCGTGCGCCTCGAGCGCATGTCGTGCGGCGATGGCGACATTGTTGAACAGGCAGAAGCCCATCGGGCTGCCCGGACGTGCATGATGGCCGGGCGGACGAATGGCGCAAAAGGCATTGGCGAATTCGCCGGCCATCACCGCATCCACGGCGGCTACCGCTGCGCCGGCTGCGCGCAATGCTGCCTGCCAGCTGTGCTGGTTCAGCAAGGTATCGGCATCGATGGGATGGTAGCCGCCGGGGCCCGGCAACGCATCGCGCACGGCCGCCAGCGCGCTATGCCGGTGGACACGCTCGATTTGTTCGATGCTGGCCAGTGGTGCGTCTCGCCTTACGAGCAGCGGCGCAAGGCCGCTGGCAATCAATTGATCCTCGATCGCCTGCAAACGCGCAGGCGACTCAGGATGCCAGTCGCCCATTTCATGCTTGCTGCAATCGGGGTGGGAAAAGATCGCGGTGCTCATCCGAACTATTATGCCCTACTGGTGCTTGCACTATACTTGCGCCTGACCCCGGTCAGGGCTGCTTCCCGCTCTGGCGTGGTGCTGGCCCTCCCTTCCCGTTCCCCTGGTCGCCCCTATCTTGTCCGTCAACCTTCGCAACCCATGAAAGCCACTCTTGCTCCGGTCCTGCTCGCGCTGAGCGCCGCGCTTTGCCTACCTGCTGCCGGCTCCCACGCTGCCGGCAACGCCAGCGACATTGCGGGGACGAACGGCAAGCCGGCCAAGAAGCCGTCCGGCACGAAAGGCACCGGCAAAAACAAATCGACCAACGCGAAGACCAAGACAGCAGGCAAAGTAAAAGGCAAGACCATGGCCAGCCTTGCCGCCAATGCGAAAAGCAAGCGCGGCAAGTCCGCGGCGCGTGGCAGCGCGCGCGCCGCTGGCGGCGACGAAGATATCGAATTCGCCAACTTCAACCAATGGCGTGCGGTGTCGGAGTTCATTGATGAAATGAGCAGCCAGCACGGCTTCGACCGGGAGCAGCTACGTACCCAGTTCGGCCGCGTGCGTTACAGCGATGCCGTCGTCAAGCTGATCAATCCGCCGCCGGCAGGCAAAGCCAAGAACTGGACCGCATACCACGATCGTTTCATCGAGCCGCAACGTCTGCAAGCGGGCGTAGCATTCTGGAACCGTCATGAAGATGCGTTGCGCCGCGCCGAAGCCGAGTTCGGCGTCCCGGCCGAGATCATCGTCGGCATCATTGGCGTTGAAACTTTCTACGGCCGCGACGCGGGTCACTTCCGCGTCGTCGATGCACTGACCACACTCGCCTTCGCCTATCCTGATACGCCGAACCGTGATGCGCGCAAGAGCTATTTCCGCAATGAATTGCGGCAAGTACTGCTGTATTCGCGCGAGAACGATATTGATCCGTTCACGCTGAATGGCTCGTTTGCCGGCGCGATCGGCTGGCCGCAATTCATGCCGGGCAGCATACGACAGTACGCCGTTGACTTCGATGGCGATGGCAAGATCGACTTGCGCAATTCGCCGGTCGATGCGGTCGGCAGCGTGGCCAGCTTCCTGTCGCATCATGGCTGGCAGTCCGGCTTGCCGCTGGTCTATCCGGCGGCTGTGTCGCCAGCGACCGATGCAGGCTGGCCTGCGCTGATCGGCCAGGGGCTTGAGGCCAAGTACACGCTTGGCCAGATGAAAGAAGCCGGTGTCAATGTCGCGCTCACCGTGCCCGACACGATTCCTTACGGCCTGGTCGATCTGCAAGATGGCGAGCGTCCGACCCGCTACTGGATAGGCACGTCCAATTTCTATGCGATCACGCAATACAACCGCAGCTTCTTTTATGCGATGGCCGTGATCGACCTCGGGCAAGCGGTCGGCCGGCAGCGCTTGAAATGAGCTGCGAACACATCAGGAATTCCCCCGATGACTGAAGGCACACCATCCGCCGGCAAAGCCGCGAATGCGGGATGGCATGGCAGCAGCGAAGTTATGCTCGATGACGATGCCATCGTTGCCCTGAGCAAGGCATGGCTTGAAGAGGCTGTGATCGGGCTAAACCTGTGCCCGTTCGCCAACGCTGTCCATCGACGCGGGCAGATCACGTGGAAGCTCAGCCATGCACGCACGCCGGCAGCCTTGCTGGAAGCCTTGGGGCAGGCATTGCAATCGCTGTTGGACACGCCCGCCGAAACGACGGACACCTGTCTTTTGATCCACCCCTGGGTATTGCACGACTTCCTCGACTTCAACGACTTCCTGTCGGTGGCGGATGAACTGCTTGAGGACAACGGGCTGATTGGCGTCGTTCAGATTGCAAGCTTCCATCCGGACTATCGCTTCGGCGGCGTTGATGCTGACGACATCACCAACCACACCAATCGTTCCCCCTTCCCGATGTTGCACTTGCTGCGCGAAGACAGCCTGGACAAGGCGATTGCAGCGATGCCGGATAGCGACCAAATTGTCGAGCGCAATCTCGAGTCCTTGCGCAAACTTGGCCCGGAAGGTTGGCAACAACTACAGCAACGCATTCGCACCAAGGCAGGACGCTGATACCGCCATGTTGACGGCAGTACACTGCCAGTAACACCTCGTCCCGTCCCGCCTCCCCTATCGGCAGTTCACTCCGTTGCAGGTCTTTGCAGATTCAGGCCGGCGCTCGCCGGCCGAATCCCCCTCATTCTCCGGTGTCGAAGCTTTCATGACCATCCGGGCCGGACACCAAGGCGGCACTTTCTTAGTTGGCAATGATTGGCCATGAGCATTGCGAATTCTCAAGATGGGGAGTTGTTTAAATTACTACAATAAAATTGCAATAGAGAAAATAGGCCGGAATAGATTTAACAATTGCTTTGCCAAAAACAATGAAATTACCGTGGCAGCGCAGGTCGAACCGTTATGAATCATGGACTTATTTCATGTTTCACTGTTCAGGATAACGTAACTCCCGGTGTTATTGGATTAAAAATTAATTTACTTTATTGCCAACAATACATAAAATTTAGTTGTCGAAAGAAAAATTAAAACGAAGTCTGTGCGGCGCGGGTTTGACAAGGGAGCAAGGGGTGACTACTGCGTGTGTTGTCTTGCCGCGCAGCATCCGGCGCGTTTGACTCAACATTTGTGTGGGAATGAACATTCAGATGACAACTCAGTTCGAAAATCACATCAGCAATCGGCTGTCCGACCAGGTCGCCTATGATCCCAACAACTTGCTCGACTCGCTGATAGAGAAGCTGCACCTGAAGAATGATGCTGCGCTGTCGCGGGCACTCGAAGTCGCGCCGCCCGTCATCAGCAAGATCCGTCATCGCAGGTTACCCGTCGGCGCGTCACTCTTGATTCGCATGCACGAAGTCAGCGATCTGAGCATTCGCGAACTTCGCATCCTGATGGGCGATCGTCGCGAAAAATTCAGGATCAGCGACAAGCAGTTCAAACCCAAGATGATGGGCAATTGATTCGCGCTGGCGAAAAAAATCCCGGACGGCGAGCCGGCCTCGGCTCGCCGCCGCCAGCGGTACCGGCCGGTGAGAAATGCGCGAGGCTGTCGGCCCTTGAAGATGGCCGCGCAAGCCGTCGCGATGTATTAATGAATGATCGTCTTGGTCAGGCGGGGAAAACGCCGGTCGACAGGTAGCGATCGCCGCGATCGCAAATGATGAACACAATGACGGCGTTTTCGGTCGTCTGTGAAATTCTCAACGCCACTTCGCACGCACCCGCTGCGGAGATGCCGGCGAAAATGCCTTCCTCCACCGCCATCCGGCGCGCCATTTGCTCGGCAGCCGACTGACTGACATTCTCGACCTGGTCCACGCGGCTGCGATCGAAGATCTTCGGCAAGTAAGCTTCCGGCCATTTGCGGATACCCGGAATTTGCGAACCCTCTTCAGGTTGCGCACCGATGATCTGGATGTTCGGGCTTTGTTCCTTCAGGTATTTTGACACGCCCATGATGGTGCCGGTGGTACCCATCGCGCTGACGAAATGCGTCACGCGGCCTTCGGTGTCGCGCCAGATTTCAGGGCCCGTTGCTTCGTAGTGGGCGCGCGGATTATCCGGGTTGGCGAATTGGTCGAGGATGATGCCCTTGCCTTCCTTCTGCATCTGGTCGGCCAGATCGCGCGCATATTCCATGCCGCCCGTCTTGGGCGTGAGGATGATCTCGGCGCCGTAGGCT
>JBDKLN010000051.1:0-8364 GCA_039806045.1 Pseudomonadota bacterium | reverse complement strand
AGCAGGCAAGCCGGAAGTGATGGATGCGCTGGGACGCATGTTCGAGTCGGCATTGATCAAGACCGCGCTCAAGCACACGCACGGCCGCAAGAACGATGCCGCGATCCGTCTCGGCATCGGCCGCAATACGATCACACGCAAGATCCAGGAATTGGGTATCGAGGGCGGCAAGGACGACTAGCACGCGCAGCAGGCGTTCGCTGGGTCAGGGCGTTGGCGACGCTTGCGGCGCCGTCAGCAACTGCTCGAGAGGCAAACGGATGGCCCGAGCATCGGGGGATTCGCCACCGCCGATACGGGCCATCCATACCGCACGGTCTGCGTCACCGCCAAGCATCTGGCGCAGTTTTATGTCGATGTCGCCCGCAGCATCCTGCTTCCCGGCGATCCGGGTGAACCGGGTTCCCGAGCGCGCGTACTCGGAAAAAATCAGGGGCACCATTTCAGGTTGCTGCCAAAGGCCCAGCGATGTGGCCGTCAACCACACGCGCTGCACTGCACGACCCGCATCGACATAGTCATCGATACCGGCGGGTGACCGGCCTGCCACGATCACGAAGTGAGCGCCGCATGCCATCGCCGGCAGCAAATCCATTTGTATCGGCGTCGTCCATCCGGCAGCAAACAGACGGTTCGCCAGTTGCATGTGCGCCCAACTTTTCATGGCCAGCCGCATGACCCGGAGCTGCATGGCACTGACCCCCAAGGCCTGGTCGGGTATGCGATCCATGCTTTGCCTCGCGTTCCACGCAATCACGCCCTGATGGGTGGCGAATGCCTCGGGGATCGCATAGCGGATGCGGCCACACCGGAACATCAGGCGTCCGGCGGCGAAACGTTCCAGCGGCGATTCGAACCATCGGATGCCATAACCCGGGCTGGCGGCCCGTTCGAGCGCTTGCTTATCAGCGCGACGCAATCGCCGCGTGGACATCCAGCGTCGCTGGACCGCACGGCGCGGGATCTCTGCAAGCAACCGGTGGACTTCGATGGTTTGATCAGGTCGGAAATGTAGTTCGAACCGCGGCTTCGTGTCAGCTGCGTCGCGGTCGCGGCAGATGTCGACCTTCCAATGCTCGCCACTTGCCGCAATGATGATGGTTTCCAGCAAAGCGCCGAGAGACAACTGGCTGGCATGCCCATGCAAGTCATAGACGCAATGATCGCGCGTGTCATGTCCATGGATGATGACGGTGCGATCGTCCGTGATCTCGAATCGCCAGGGCTGTGTATTGTCGCCGCTGGGCGCCCAGCGTGCGAGCTCAAGTATTCGTTCTAGTTCACGTTGGCGCATGTTTCCCCCGTGATGGTGGCCAGGATCTGGTTGAATCGCTGTGCCGGATCACAGGCCCGCAGGCGCTGCGCAGTGGCATCGCTGGATTGGTGATAGGCTGGCCTGGCCAGCATGGCGGATGCGGCCGCACGTACCGACGCCGGCGTGACGGACGCAAGGCGCAATTCCCGAACCGCGCCGCAGGCGACAAACGGCGCGATGCACATCTGTTGATCCATGTTGGACGGAATGGCGAGCATCGGTACACCGGCCTTGAGTGCCTGGTGCAACATCATCGAACCGCCATTGCCAATCACCAGCGATGCGCGGTCGATGACCCGGGAGGCGGGCAGGTAATCCGCACTGAACAGCGTGTCTGGACGGTCGGTGACCTCGCATGCGCCGGCCGTGCTGACGACCGTAGTCACCTCCAAGCCTTCGAGACCTTGAATGATGGAAGGCAGGACGGAGACATTCCCTGAACTGCCCATCGATACATACACAAGCGGCCTGCCCTCTGGCACATCAGGCCACCATGCGGGCAGGTTGACCGGCGGTTCCCAGACGATGGGGCCGGCATAGTGATGGTTGGATGGGGGATGGGACAGGGGACTGTAGTGTTCTGACTCGGCATAGATGAAGTGATCCGCCGCCGAATACACCTGCTGGATGCCCGCGTCGAGTGCAGGCAAACCAAACCTGCGGCGAGCGCGATTCATCGGCCACGAAAAGCGCCGGAGCATCAAGGGCAGGAACACCTCGCCGAGCCGCGCCGCATTGCGTGCGCCAACGACCCGGGAAAGCCCGAGCCCGGGCAGGTCCGGCAGCCGGTAGCGCCCCGAAAACTGCGGACTCCAGTGAGTATTGGTGATGCAGGCATAGGGTACCTGCCGCACACTACTCGCGATGCGCATGGACAGGCGAAAGTCGGCGACGACGAGATCGGGCTGAATGTCGTCAATCAGGTCCAGGTCTTCCTCAGTCTCTTTGCACAAGGAGGCGGTTGAATAAGGCGGCTCGCCTCGGGCGATCGCGGCCAGGAAGCTGGCGCTGTCCTGTGTGTGGATTTCCCGCCAGGCGCCATCGAACGTCCCCAGCCAACGACGGTAACGTGCATCGCACGCGAAATGCACGGAATAGCGTGCCGGGTCGACGGCTTCGGCAAGGACGAGGGGGCGGCCGATGTGGGCCAGCGTTACGCCATTGCCGATGAAGAGTATGCGCTTGGCCATGATTCCGTTCAGGACACCTGCTCCTGAAATGCGCGGCCAGAGAAGCGCCGCATGCCTATCGCAATGAGCGCTCGCTGAATCGGGTTGGCATTGCCCCAGGGGCGCCAGGTTTTCGCAAGTTTCCCGCGGTATGCATCAAAATGCTGCCCGCGCGGCGCACAGGTCACCGGGCCGCGCTCCAGCAAGATTTTCAACGCTTCGGTGGCGGCCATGCCGGCGCACAAATAGCAGGCGGTCGATGTCGAGGGGCCGGCCTTCATCGCAAAATTGATGCGCGTGGCATCGACCAGATAGTCGTGCAGCATGGACGGCGCCAGTCCGACCATGAAGCGCACTGCCTTCTCGATATCGCTGCAATCGCCCCACCGGAAGTACTCGTCGAAAGACATTTTCCCCGGCATGAAGACGAGCAGGGCAGCGCCCATGCCCAGTGGCGCGGCAGTGACGGCGGGAATGCCGAGGCGGTCGCAGGCTGAAAACACGGCTCGCCTTGCGTCGAAGGCAAAGAAATCGATGCCATCCAAATAGACGTCGGCATCGGCCAGAAAAGCGTCGACATTGCTCCGCGAGATACCGTGGCCGTAGATATCGATCTTCGCTTGAGGATTGATTTCCCTCGCCAAAGCCGCCATCGTTTCAGCTTTCCGTGCATCCAGCGTGGAAAGGCTGGCGCCGGCCTGGCGGTTGAAATTCTCCAATTCGAAATGATCGAAGTCGGCAATCCGAAAATTGCCGATGCCGAGGCGCGTCAGGGCCAGCAGATGGTGACCGCCGACGCCTCCCATCCCGGCGATGGCCACGGTCTTTGATCGCAGCAGGGCTTGCTCGCGCTCGGTGACCCAGCCCAGATTTCTTGAGAAGGCGCGCCCGTAATCGAATGCCGGATCCGTCATGATGTCATCCCGATTGAACATGCCGAGTCGGGCCAGCGGCGGGTATTGCCGGGAATGACGGCGACCGCAACGGCTCGCCGGATAAATCGCGAGGCATGGCGCCAGCGTGTGTCGGCGCATGGCCACGGATGCGGGCGAGCACGCCATCGACATCCTCCCAGAGCATGCTGTATCGAATGACGCGCTGCCATGCGCGGCCGGCCATTTCCTGATGTCTTGCATGCAGCGGCCAACACTGCAGCAAGGTTTGCGTATAGTCAGCAAAGTCCACGACCATCAGGACTCCCGGCGCGTTGACCCGATCGCAGCGGCGCGGAGGGCCCACCACGCGCCAGCCGAGGCTGCGCCAATACTTGACGTGATGCGGGTTGACTTCGAAAACGATCGTTGTCCGTTTTTGTTTCAGGCTCGCACACAGCAGGTAGACACCGTTGTGCAAGGCACTGATGACGATTTGCGATGACTGGAAATTATCGAATGGCAGCGTCGCGAATTGGCCAAGCTCGACGATGGATTGCCCTGTGCTGCGGATTGCATCAATGGCTTCGGGGTAGGCGAGGTCTGCCTGCACCCCGTGCGGGCCATCCAGGAACACGGTGAAGGTGCCGGCGGGCTGGCAGTCGAGGCTGGACAAGATGGTCAGTCGCGACGGATCCGTGCGCCGGTCCCCATGTTGGGAGACCAGGAATTGCGTGTCATAGCCTAATCCCGCATAGGCCGACAAGACCAGGTGTTCAGCTTGCCGGAATTCTTCTTCTGTCCTCGCGACGGTCAGCGAGCTGGCGCACGAGGCACCGCCTGAGAGCCGCGGACGCAAGTTGCGGCGCTCGCCTTGCGCAAGCGCGTGCGCCGCTGTCGATCCGATGATGGAGATCCTGCCTGTCCACGAATGGAGTCCATTGGCCTGTCGCATGGAAAAATCCCGACGCATTCAAGGGGGGCGTGACGAATGTCAGGCGGCCGACGCGATGGGCTCATCGGGCAGAGTGGAACAGTGTGCAATCTCTGCACGTCGAATGCCGTGCCTGTATTCGCAATGCTTAGGGTCAGTAAGGCGGGCGGAAATCATGGTTCCGGCATGATTCATTTCCAAAGCATCCCGGCCCGGTTTGCGTTGCCGATCGCGCGCGCATGTCGTGGGCGTAATGGCCACCGTTCTTGACGATGACGCGCGCTATTTGATGCCCGGTACTATCGGGTCGACAGGCCGCAGGCAGGATGGATCAGGGGCAAGGCGTTTGCGTTGACCCAACAGAACGCGGGGTGGCAGCGCGGCCGACGTCACGCGATCCTGCCTGCGCTTATTGGTGATGTCTTTCAGCGTGTCTTCTTCAGCCGACGCCATAACGTGGTCCGGCTGATGCCCAGATAGACTGCGGCTTCTACGCGATTGCCCGCGAAGCGCGCCAACGCTGCGTTCAATTCCGCATCGCCGATCGTGGCGGGACTGGCCGGAGAATGGCGATGAGTGGATGTGATGTTCCGCAGCATGCTGGCGGCCGGTACGGTGCTGCGCCCCAGCTCCGGCGCCATTTGGGCCAGGAAGGCGGGCGTCAGTGCCTGCAAAGGCTCGACGGCCAGGAAGAGGGCAACGCGCTGCATCAGGTTGCGCAGCTCGCGCACATTGCCCGGCCAGACCCAGTCCTGTAGCGTCGCCGCACAGGCCTGCAGTTCGGCGTGCAGATTCGCATTCGGGCGCACGCCCAATTCGGCCAGCGATTGTTTCAGGAACCATTCGGCCAGCGGCAAGATATCGTCGCGCCGTTCACGCAGTGGCGGGATTGCCAGCCGCAATACGCCGAGTCGGTAGAACAGGTCGGCACGGAAGCGACCTTCGGCAACACGTTCGTCGAGCCGACAATGCGTCGCGCTGATGATGCGCACGTCGATCGGTATCGGCCGTGTGCCGCCGACGCGCACCACTTCTTTCTCTTCCAGCACCCGCAGCAGGCGGGTCTGCAAGGCGAGCGGCATCTCGCCGATTTCATCGAGGAACAGGGTGCCGCGATGCGCGGCTTCGAACAAGCCGGCATGGCCACCGCGTCGCGATCCGGTGAAGGCGCCTTCTTCGTAGCCAAACAGCTCCGACTCCAGTAGCGATTCCGCGATCGCGCCGCAATTCACCGCAACGAACGGACGGTCATTGCCGCCACGCTGGCTTTCGCGATGAATCGCTTGCGCGACCAACTCCTTGCCGGTGCCGGTCTCGCCTTCGATCAGCACCGTGGCCGGTGATTTCGCATACATCGTCACGGACTGCCGTAGCGATTGCATCGCATCGGAGTCACCGCGCAAGGCTTTCATGCCGTGCTTGGCGCGCAGGTCGGCAGCGACTGCGTGCAGGCGGCCGCGTGGCGTTTCCTGCCGCGTCGCTCGCGCGATGTCGAACGCATCTTCAAATGCCTGCCGGATTGAGCCCGCCGAGTAGACGAATACGCCCGCCAGTCCCGCTTCTTCTGCCAGGTCCGTGATCAGGCCGGCGCCGACGATGGCCTTCACGCCGGCGGCCTTCATCTCGTTGATCTGCGCGCGCGCATCTTCCACGGTCACATAGGTGCGTTGCAGGATAGGCAGGCCGAAAGTCTGCTGGAATTCCTCCAGTTCGTGCAGTGGTTCCTGGTAGTTGATGAGCCCGATCTCGGGCGTGATTTTGCGCGCGCGCGCCAGTGCCTGCATCACATCGAAGCCAGTCGCCTTGGCGATCACCACGGGTAACGACAAATGGCTCTTCAGGTAGGCGCCGTTAGAGCCGGCCGAGATCACGGCATCGCAGCGCTCGGTCTGCAGGCGTTCGCGGATATGGGCAACCGCTTCCTCGAAACCCAGCTGTATCGGCTCGATGGTGGCGCGATCCGCAAATTCGACCGAGATATCGCGGAACAGGTCGAACAGGCGCGAGATCGACACCGTCCAGAAAACGGGCGGAGAGGATGCGTCGCGGGCAGGGGCAGGTGGTCGAACCATGGGCAATCGGGGGCGTGTTTCAGTGACGATCGTGTTTCACAAATGTTTCATGTTTCATTTTGTATTTACATTGAAACACAAATTGAAACATAACGCGAACGCCCGCGATCAGGAGCTGGCGGGGGGGCGAAGGCAAACTCTTGTTTTCTCGGGGCTTTTTGCGTTGTCTTTTTGAAACCGGATCCGGCGTTCGACTGGCACAGCGATTGCAATAGGGCTTCCCTGTTTAGCCCCCACTGAAACCGAACAGACAGGACATCACATATGAGCCTCGCATCCCCCGGCGCCCGCTTCAGGCAGGCGATGAAGGAAGAATCGCCGCTGCAGGTCATCGGCGCCATCAATGCCAACCATGCCTTGCTGGCCAAGCGCGCCGGCTTCAAGGCCATCTACCTGTCGGGTGGCGGCGTGGCCGCCGGCTCGCTGGGCCTGCCGGATCTCGGCATCTCGAATCTCGATGACGTGCTGACGGATGTTCGCCGCATCACCGACGTCTGCGACCTGCCGCTGCTGGTCGACGTCGACACCGGCTTCGGCTCGTCGGCCTTCAACGTCGCGCGTACCGTAAAGTCGATGATCAAGTTCGGCGCCGCCGCGATCCATATCGAAGACCAGGTCGGCGCGAAGCGCTGCGGCCATCGCCCGAACAAGGAAATCGTCTCCAAGCAGGAAATGGTTGACCGCGTGAAGGCCGCCGTCGATGCGCGTACCGATGAAAACTTCGTGATCATGGCCCGTACTGATGCGCTGGCCGTCGAAGGCCTGGAAGCGGCGATCGATCGCGCCGTCGCCTGCGTTGAAGCCGGTGCCGACATGATCTTCCCGGAAGCGATCACCCAGCTCGAGATGTACAAGCAATTCGCCGCTGCGGTGAAGGTGCCGATCCTGGCCAACATCACCGAATTCGGCGCGACCCCGCTGTACACGGTCGACGAACTGCGTGGCGCTGACGTCGGCCTCGTGCTGTATCCGCTGTCGGCCTTCCGCGCGATGAACAAGGCCGCCGAGACCGTCTATCAGGCCGTGCGCCGCGATGGCACGCAAAAGAACGTGGTCGACATCATGCAGACCCGCATGGAGCTGTATGACCGCATCGGCTACCACGACTACGAGCAAAAGCTCGATGCGCTGTTTGCGCAGCAAAAGTCGAAGTAAGGATCAGCGTCGGGTCGCTGTCATTCCATCGCGAATGACAGCGCCGGACTGAGCGCGCGAATACAAACAACCACAATCGGCAGCACCACAAGTCGCTGCCAATGACGAAGAAGGAGCACAACCATGAGCGAACAACAAGCAGCTGGCTTCAAGCCGAAAAAATCCGTCGCCCTGTCCGGCGTCACCGCCGGCAACACCGCACTGTGTACCGTCGGCAAGACGGGTAACGACCTGCACTATCGCGGCTATGACATCCTCGACGTCGCCGACGCCTGCGAATTCGAAGAAATCGCCCACCTGCTGGTGCACGGCAAGCTGCCGACCGCTGCCGAACTGAAGGCCTACAAGCAGAAGCTGAAGGCGCTGCGCGGCCTGCCCGCCAACGTCAAGGCCGTGCTCGAGTGGCTGCCGGCCTCGTCGCACCCGATGGACGTGATGCGCTCCGGCGTTTCCGCGCTGGGTTGCGTGCTGCCGGAAAAAGATGACCACAACACCCCGGGCGCGCGCGACATCGCCGACCGCCTGATGGCATCGCTGGGCTCGATGCTGCTGTACTGGTACCACTACAGCCACAACGGCACCCGCATCGAAGTCGAGACCGATGACGACTCGATCGGCGGCCACTTCCTGCATCTGCTGCACGGTCAGAAGCCGTCGGCGCTGTGGGAAAAAGCCATGCACACCTCGCTGATCCTGTATGCAGAGCACGAGTTCAATGCCTCGACCTTCACCGGCCGCGTGATCGCCGGCACGGGTTCGGACATGCACTCGGCCATCACCGGCGCGATCGGCGCACTGCGCGGCCCCAAGCATGGCGGCGCCAATGAAGTCGCGTTCGAGATCCAGA
>JBDKLN010000050.1:0-67671 GCA_039806045.1 Pseudomonadota bacterium | reverse complement strand
TCGACGACGAGCTCGCCGGGCAGCCCTTCACGCTGCGCTTGCTCGGGCTGACAATGCGCTGACAAACTTTTTGCGGGTGAAAGCTCTTTTCTCCGGGGGCTGTCCGGCGAAACGAGCCTGCATATTTCCTTAGACAAGTTTCGCTGTAGCCTATAGATTTGCGCTCCTGACCTGCGCAACGCAGGCAGCTGATATCGAATCATCAACGGGGACAACAACATGGCAGCGAACGGGTACGGCAATCTGATGGTGGGCGCAGGCGTGACGATGAATGGCACGATGGCCGTTCCCGGCGAAGCCGTGATCGACGGCGCCATCGATGGCACGCTGACAGCCAGCGTCGTTCATGTGACGGACAACGGCCAGATCGATGGCGTGACCACGGCCGACCATGTGCGTGTCGCCGGCAAGGTGACCCAGACCACCGTCGCCAAAAACACGCTCGTGATCGAATCCAGCGGCACCGCATCGGGCAGCATTGCCTATGCCAACCTCGAGATCGCCAAGGGCGGCAATATCCAGGGCCAGATTTCGATCCTGAAGTAATCAGCGGCGTTTTGTCGGCACGCATCTGCCCGAGCGGGATGCGTGCGCATGGCAGGCGCAAAGCCTGGAAATGCAACCGCAGGAAAAGGCTGGGCGAGGCAGGTGGCGCGGCTGGCGGGGATCGAACCCACGACCCTTGGCTTCGGAGGCCAATACTCTATCCACTGAGCTACAGCCGCGCTGTCCGGATTCCGGAAGAGGCGCAAGGATACCGGGTTTCCCGGGGCCAGTCCACGCAAGTGCCTGTGTTTCGGCGGAAAGCCCGGTCGTTTCGTCTATAATCCGAGGCTTTGCTAGCAATTCGGCCCATTGCGCCGAACCGATCCGAGGACACCATGAGCGACGCCCATAACGAGCACGAATCCGTCATCAAGACCCCGAAGCAGCTGATTGCCGCCGTGGTGGCCGGCTTTGCCATCCCTATCGTCATCATCGTGATGCTGGTCGGCTACGTGGGAAACAACCCGAAAACCGGCGCCGGCTCGAATGCCCAGACACCGGAAGCCGTCGCGGCGCGCATCAAGCCGGTGGCTGACGAAGGCTTCAATCTCGTCGACGCCAGCGGTCCGCGCCAGCTGAAGGCCGGCGCCGATGTCTACAACGCCGCATGCGCCGCCTGCCATGGTTCGGGCGCTGCCGGCGCACCGAAGTTTGGCGATGCGGGCGCTTGGGGTGGCCGCATCAAGCAAGGCTTCGACACGCTGGTTTCGCATGCCATCAAGGGCATACGCGCAATGCCGGCCAAGGGCGGCAACCCGGACCTGGACGACATCGAAGTCGCGCGCGCCGTAGCCCATATGGCCAACGCCGCAGGTGCCAGCTTCAAGGAGCCGGCCGCTCCGGCACCGAAAGAAGCGGCTGAAAAGAAGTAATCCTCGACGCGGTCGACCGGCGTCTGCAAATGCCGGAATGAAAAATCCCGGCACCTGCCGGGATTTTTTTGTCCTGATGCTGCGGAATCGGCGAGATTTATTTGCCCGCGTCGGCCGTAGTACCCCGCGTTGAATCGGCATGGCCTGCAGCCAGGCCCGGGGCTTTGGCGCCATCATCCTTCACCGACTGTTCGCGCCAGCGGCTGATGGCCGACAAAGCGGCAGCGATGCCGCCGACCACCAGCATTCCGCGCTTCAGCATGCGGGCTACCCGCCCAGCGCCCAGCACCAGCGGCAAGGCGGTTGCGGCGAGGCTCAGCCAGCCCCGGCCACTGACGGCGCGCAGCACGCCGGTTGGCCCTCCCAGAGCCAGGCTGCCCAGCTCATTGGCCATGGCCCGACGCGCCTGCACGCATTCGAACCGCTGGAGCGCACCCTCAGCCAGCAACAGCTTCTTTTGCTGCTCACGCGTCATGCCGCTTCTCATTCGGCATCCCCCTGGACCAAGGCTTCGCGATCCTTGCGCAATTCTTCCATGGTCGCCGGCAGGCCGATGCGGCCGCTGGCAACGATGGCACGCGCACGCTGCAACAGCAGCACCGAAAGGCCTGCATAGATCAGGAACAACAGCAGCAAGATGCCCCAGCCCAGCGCATCCCAGCACAATGCGACGACCAGCGCGGACAGGCAGGCCAACGCAAAACCGGCCAGCAGCAAGGCGGTGGCGCCCATGAACATCACTTGCAACAGCGCATCGCGTGCATCGGCCAGTTCCAGCATCGCCAGCGACGTGCGCGTTCGCGCCAGCCCGGCCATGCCGGTTAACAGCGTACGGGCATGGGCGATGAGTCCCGGCGTGGCCGGCGTGTTTTCTTCCATGGATCAGCGGCGCGCGATCAGCATCCCGATCAACACGCCGACGGCGCCGGCAATGCCGATCGCGCGCCACGGATGTTCATGAACGTAGGCATCGGTGTCATGCGCAATCTGGCGACCACGCTTGATCGCGGCATCTTGCAGCTCATGCGCGCGGTGCAGTGCGTCGTCGAGCATCTTCGAGGCTTTCGAGCGCAGCTCGTCGGCGCGTGCGCCGCCGGCACTGGCTGCCTCGTCGAACAGGCCCTGGGCTTCGCGCACCAGGGATTTCAGGTCATTGCGAACGGTCTCGATATGGGAATCGTGCATCACGGCTCTCCTGCGTTGTCGTTGGCAGAACTGCCCTGCCCTCGCTGGGCTGGCATGGCAGACGTAACAAAAAGCATAACGCAGCTCTGGCCCGGCGGCGGCAAAGACCGTGTCACTTAGTCAAGCAAGCCGTGGCGCAGCTGATACCAGACCACGCCTACCCATTCATGCAGCGCGTAGTGGCTGTCAACCAGTGCCCCGGCGGAAGGGATGAAGCTGGCCGCCGTGACGGGGGCCACCTTTTTGAAGGCCGTCGGCGCCGGCACCACTTCGAGGCCTGTTCGTTGGAATATGTGCTCAGACCGCTGCATGTGGACGGCATCGGTCACCAACAGGATGCGCTGAACACCCGCTTGCCTGAGTATGTCAGCCGAATGCCATGCGTTCTGCGCTGTATTGTCGGAGGTATCCTCGATCCAGCGGGCCTTTACCCGAAAATCCTCATCCAGCGCGCGGGCCATGACAGCGCCCTCGCTCTCGCCTTGTCCATCCGGCTTGCCACCGCTGACCAGCAATGGCAAGCCGGTCAGTCGATGCAGGCGCGCCCCATGGCGCAAACGCATCAGAGAGATGGCCGAGGGACGATCGCGATCGCCGTCCTCCGGAGCCAACAGATCCCGGCCGCCGCCCAGCACGACGATGGCTTGCGCACGGCTGGCCTTCGGGTCAGACACCGGGATGTAACGTGCCTCCAGTGGCTTGACCAGCAGGCGCGATCCGGCTCCCGTTGATAACCCAACCAGCAACAGCACTGCGACGACAATCAATGCGGTGCCCGACTTTCGATGCCGGCGTTGGATGAACCAACCGATCAGGCCCAGCAGAACCAGCGACAGCGGGGGCAACAATAGGGAGGCAAGGGCATTCGTGATCAGCCAGCTCAGGCTCATGGCATTTCCATCGTCAGAGTATCGTCGAGCACGGATTGTAATCGCGCCAACTCGTACTCGACAGTTGGCAATGACTTCGGTAGAATGCGCGGCTTCCGGTTGCTTCGGCGACCGGTCTGGAGTGGTAGTTCAGTTGGTTAGAATACCGGCCTGTCACGCCGGGGGTCGCGGGTTCGAGCCCCGTCCGCTCCGCCAGTTTCAAATGCCCACCTCGTGTGGGCATTTTCTTTTATGCCTTCAGGAGCGGAGAGCGCATGCGCTCGGCGGGGATCGAAGGGATTCGCTTGCAAGCGAATCCGCCGCCCGCAGGATGTGGGAGAGCCCCGTCCGCTCCGCCAAAACACAAAACGCCTGCGCAGGCAGGCGTTTTTCATTTCAGGCGCTCGCTCAGGCCGCCTGCGCGATCTGCTCGCCGCCCAAGGCACTCAACAGGTCGTCGAGCATCTGGGCGAGCTCACCCGCCATCAGCTGGAAGTCGGATTCAAAGCGCTCCTCTTCCGCGGCCGATGCTGTGTCATTGCCCTCTTTCAGCACGTCGAGCGCCGCAACGCGCTTGACCGCCAGCGATTCGGTCAGCACGAGCGACACCTTGTCGCGCCAGGTCAGCGCCACGCGTGTGCACTGTTTGCCGGCGGTGATATGGCGACGGACTTCGTCCGGCTCCACCGAGTGGCGCACGTAACGTACCGTCGCATTGCCATGCGCGCTGGAGCGCAGCTCGAGCTCCTGATCGATCGTGAAGCCATGCGGCGGCTCGTCGGACAGCAGCCAGTTGGTCATCGCGCCGACCGGCGACAGCGTGGTGCGCAGCGTCGCCAGCGGGAGTTGGTCGATGGCCTTGACCAGCAGCTTGATCACCTCTTCGGCGCGCGCCGCGCTGGCGGCATCGATGGCCAGCCAGCCATTGACCGTGTCTATCCACACACCGGTGTCGGCCTGCAGCGAGAACGCGCGCGGCAGCAGCTCATCGGCGACTTGCTCCTTGATCTCTTTCATCTGCTTGCGGCCGCAGCGGAAACCCTGCTGCTCGGCGAGCTCGGCCGCTCTTTCGCGCGCGACCTGGTTGATCACGCTGGACGGCAGCAGCTTCTTTTCGGTGCGCAGCTTGAGCAGGATCTGGCGATTGCTCGCGTAGACAAGGCGTCCGTCATTGGCCGGTGGGATCCAGCCCTGGCTGAGCAGCTGGATGCTGGTGCATGGAACGAATTGCTGCGGCTCGAGCGCCGCTTCCAGCGCTTCGGCCGTCATTGACCAATGCTTGGGAAGACGAAAGAGTTGAAGATTCTTGAACCACATGGATAAAAACACCGAATGAGAAAATTATTGTTGAAGGGCCGCAGGTAGCTGGCGTTCATGCTGGACGAGGATCCACGGCTTGACCACCACCGTCCACAGCAGCGCATCGTCTGTTTGCCAGCGGCCGGCCTCTTCATCGTTCACCTTGTGCAGCAGACCGGCATTCATCCAGTCGAGCACGCTGGCCTTGTCGTCTGCCGCGATGCGCGCGCCGACATCGATCAGGTCCAGGCCCGGGGCGACCGAGATGACGTTACCGCTGGCGAAAAAACGCTCCAGCTCGCGCCAGCGCATCTGCGCCGTCTGCTGATTGATTTCGGTACGCAGCGATGCGAGGATTTTTTCATTGATCATGGGGCATCCCCGATTAGTAGTGCGGTGGCTTGTCGTTGGCCGGCATCCCGTCGGGCAAACGGCCCTGCAGGTCGGCCAGGCGCTTGGCCAGTGCAATGCTCAGCTTCTCGCATTCATCGAGCTTTTTCTGTTGCTCGTACACAGTCTTGTTGAGCACGTCGAGCAGGTAATCCTGCTGGCTGAGTTTGCTCTCAAGGTTCACCAGTCGTTCTTCAATGTCCATGGGCTCTGCTTTTTTCTAATTGGTCGGGGCGGGCCGGCGTGCATTACGACACGCGTCGGAACAGTAGCGCACCTGTTCCCAGCTGGCCGCCCATTTCTTGCGCCAGGTGAAGGGCCGGCCACAGGCGGCGCAGGTCTTTACCGGCAACTGATGCGGGTTTCGAAACCCGTCGCTGTCTTTTTTTCGCTCTGCCATGATGTTCCCGGGACCGCTTCAAGCAGGGCGCCGCTCAGGCAGCCTTTGGTTTCTGCAGCAAGGCCTTCAGGTTCGCCAGCCGGTTCTGGGGCGTCAGCTGTTCGCTTTCTTCAGGCACGGCATCGCCTTCATCAAGCTTCATCTCCTTGATGAAACGCGATACTTCGCAGGGCATGCTGTCGCGCGCGCGCTTGCGCTTCTTGCACCAGGTGATGGTCAGGCTGCGCTGGGCACGCGTGATGCCGACATACATCAGCCGGCGTTCTTCTTCGATGCGCTGCGCATAAACATCGGGCGGCGCATCGGGGTCACCTTTGTGCGGCAAGATGCCTTCTTCGACACCGACCATGAAAACATGGCCGAATTCGAGTCCCTTCGACGCGTGCAATGTCGACATGCGCACGGCGTCCGGTTCTTCGTCGCGCCCTTCGAGCATGCTCATCAATGCCACCATCTGCACCAGTTCGAGCAAGGACTTTTCAGGGTCCGTGCCGTCGCGGCCGCCATTGCCCTTTTCTTTCAGCCAGCCGACGAAGTCGAGCACGTTCTGCCATTTGTCCTGCGCCTGCTTCTCGTCGAAATGGCCGTACAGGTAGGCTTCGTAGTCGATGGCCTTCATCATGTCATCCAGCACTTCGCCGGCATTCTCGCCACTGCCGGCCGGGCCGACGCGCGACGCGCGCGCTTCGAGTTGGTTGATGAAGCCGCAGAATTCGCGCAGCGGCGCCAGCTGGCGCTCGGTGAGCCTGGCCTCGATGCCGCCCTTGAACACGGCCTCGAACAGCGAGCATTGCCACTGCCCGGAGAATTCACCCAGCACTTCGAGCGTCGCCTGCCCGATGCCGCGACGCGGCGTCGTGACGGCGCGGATGAATGCCGGATCATCGTCTTCATTCGCGATCAGCCGCAGGTAGCTGATGATGTCCTTGATCTCGGCCTTGTCGAAGAAGCTCTGCCCGCCCGACATCACATAGGGGATGCGCTCGCGGCGCAGTGCTTTTTCGAGGATGCGGGCCTGGTGGTTACCGCGGTACAGGATCGCGTAATCGGAGAATTTGGCGCGGCGCTCGAACCTGTGCGCCGACAGCATGATGGCGACCTGGTCGGCCTCGGCTTCATCATCGTCCATCGCCATGACCTTGATCGGGTCGCCCATGCCGTGCTCGGACCACAACGACTTTTCGAACAGTTTCGGATTGTTGGCGATGACGGCGTTGGCGGCCTGCAGGATGCGCGTGCTCGAACGATAGTTCTGCTCCAGCTTGATCAGCTTCAGGTCGGGGAAGTCGTCCTGCAAGATGCGCAGGTTTTCCATGGTCGCGCCGCGCCATGCATAGATGGCCTGGTCGTCGTCGCCGACAGCGGTGAACATCGGCTTCTTGCCGGGGCCGGTGACCAACAGCTTCACCATCTCGTACTGGCAGGTGTTGGTATCCTGGTATTCGTCGAGCAGCAGGTAGCGCAATTTGCGCTGCCAGCGGTCGCGCGCAGCCTCGTCCTTGCGAAACAGTTCGACCGGCAGCCGGATCAGGTCATCGAAATCGACCGCCTGGTAGCTCGACAAGGTCGCCAAATAGCTGCGGTAAATACGTGCGGCCTGCGCTTCGTCCTCGTCCTTTGCCTGTGCCAGTGCGGCCTCCGGGCTCAGCAGCGCGTTCTTCCACAGGGACATCGCATTCTGGATGCGGCGGATCACGGCCTTGTCGGTGGTGACGGCGAGATCCTGAACAATCGCAAAGCAATCGTCGCTGTCCATGATCGAGAAGCGATCCTTCAAGCCTATCGCATTCGCCTCGCGGCGCAGGATCTGCACACCCAGCGAATGGAAAGTGGACACAGTCAGCTGCTTGGCCTGCCCCGGGTCCTTGAGCAGCTTGGCGACGCGCTCGCGCATTTCCAGCGCGGCCTTGTTGGTAAATGTCAGCGCGGCGATATTGCGGGCTTCATATCCGCAATGTTCGATCAGGTACGCAATTTTTTGCGTGATCACCCGCGTTTTGCCCGAGCCGGCGCCCGCCAGCACGAGGCAGGGACCATCGATGTAATTGACTGCGGCGCGTTGCGGCGCATTGAGTCCGTGCGACATGCGGGAAAAAAGGCGGGGATGCGGAAAGACGGTATGAGCGCGTCATTGTATCGAAAACCTCGCCGGGAACCGGAAAGAGACTGCGCAATCCGCCGTGCTGGCGGTCGCACCGGGCAAGCTGCGTGGTAAAGTGCGGCTCGCGCCCGCTCTTGACGGCGCCCGCCAATGAAATTCACTCACCTCATCGAAATTAACATGCCCGACAATCCGCTGCTAGCGCGATTGAGCCGGGCACAACTGTGGCGTGGACTGGTGCTGCGCGCCGAACGCCCGACGCTGTTCCAGCTCGGGCTGGACAGTTGCCAGATCACTGAACGTTCAGCATCGGGCTTGTCGCGCACACTGCATTTCGGGAAACTGGTCGTGCACGATACGGTGCATTTCAGTCCGGAAGCGCAGGTGCACTATCACGTGCCGCAGCAGGCAGAAATCCCGGCCTCGGATCTGCGGATGACGATCGAGGAACCCGAGCCTGGTGTGTTGTTCGTACGTTTTGAATATAACGATCACCAGCAAGCCGATGAATCTGCCGAGGCTTCTTTCTACAACGACTTCCGTCGCGAAGCCTACAAGGAAGCGGACATCGACACGGTACGCATGATTCGCCAGCTGGCACAAGACGGCCAGCTTGACGCACCGCTGCAATAAGCCTCGGCTTCGCGCAGCGCCTCAGCTCCCGGCCATCTTTTCCCAACCATAGCGCACTGCTTGCTTGGTGCGCTCCCACGGGCTTTCCTGGTGCGAGGCTTCCCAATCGCTGCGCACCTGTGGCTCCAGCTCGTCCCAGCGGTAGCCTTGGTATTGCTTTTGCCCGGCCAGATTCGCGCCATAGCGATACGCTGCCGCATAGTCTTCGTACTTGCCGCTGCCACCGCCATAAGCACTTTGCCAGTGCTGCCGGAACTCGTCTTCGCCGGCAAGACCCGCACTGGCCCCGGCCTGATCGCCAAGGGGCGCCACCTCGACATCGGCACGGCGCACGGTGTCCTTGATGGTCTCGGTATGCTCGGCCACCTGCTTGCTCACATGAACTTCTTCGACGACATGCGCCGTTTTGGCGACCACCGGTTCTTCGGCAGTTTCCCGAATCTCGGTCACGCCCTCCTTCAAGGCCCCGATATCGACCGCACCCGCCGGCTGATCCACTGGCGTCCGCGTCACCGTCACTCGCTCTTCCTGCAATCGCACCGATTCCTGCACCGGCGTTTCCGTGATGTGTCGGTAGATGCGCACGCCGCCGCGATTCACGACGCGCTTACCCACTTGCAGCTGCTCTTCCACGACAGGCAGCGTGCTTGTGCCGGAAGCGGCATCGGCCGGGCCGGCAGTGGCCGAGGCTTCGGGTGTCCTGCCTGCAATCGTGGTCTGGCTCTGATAGCCTGCCTGTTCATTGCGAATTTCTTCCTCAGTGTAGACCGGCGATTCGCCCTGATAGCCAGTCCAGCCCTGACTACGCCAGTGTTCGGCCCGTGAGCTGAGATCGACCGGGCTGAATCGCATCAGGATGTCGACTGCCTGCTCGGCCCGCGCTTCAGTCGCTGCATCAATGCTGAGAAGATAACTGCCGCGCCGCACCGCTTCTGCATACATGCCGGCATCATCGGAATACTGGTCCTTGCCAAATAGCGCGCGAAAGAATTCGCCGATACTCCAACCTTCTGCCGGCGGTGCGGAGCCACCGCGCAACGCACGCTCTCTTTCCTCAGCGGTGTCGACGGAAGGGCTCAACTTCAGGTCACCACTGGCGAAACCCTCGTTGAACAGCGCGTTCATTGCGGACTGCGCATCGCCATAGGTGTCGAAGATGGCGGCCACGGTATGGTTCATCTGTACCTCCTGCAGGTTGCATGATCAAACGCTTGACGTTGACCTGTGTCGGTGGGCCCTGACCGGCGTCGGTATGAAGGTGAAGCGTGTTCGGTTTTGAATTCTTCATAACGCCACAGTTCCCGTGACACGCAGAACTTCGATGGCGGTGCCTGCCTCCCAGCGCCGCAATCCCATTGCCGAGCGGCGTGTTCTGATCAGAAATATCGACCCTCACGCAGGGAGGGGCATCTAGCTGCCAAACACGCCTGCTTGCAGTACGATGAAACCCTGAGCGCTTCAGCGCGTTGCACTTGCCGCGCGTCGAAGCCTGTCGCGGCACGCCGCGTTCCTGCCCTGTGCCGCCAACCACTTCCTGGGAGGAATGCCATGTCTCACATCATTGCAGGCAGGTTTGAATCCATAGCCGGGGCCGAAGCTGCCGTCAGTGCCTTGAGTGCTGCCCATTTTCCTGCTGAGCAAATGTCATGCTTCTATGTCGGCCCGCCCGGCCAACATGCACGTTTTGTGATCGGCGGCGACCATGACGTCTCCAAGGGCGCCGAAGACGGCTCGATGGGTGCCATGACGGGTACCGTCGCGGGTGGCGTCGTCGGCGGTGCGATCGGCTCGGTTGGCGGGCCACTCGGCTTCCTGACCGGGGGACTGGTCGGCGCCCATATCGGCAACCTGATCGGCGCGCTGCGCGGCATGCACGAAAACGAGGAAGAGCGGGACCCATCGACCATATTGCGCCATTCCGGCTTCATGGTTGCGGTCTGCGCCGACGACGAATCCAGCGAGCACAGGGCCATGGATCTGCTGATGGAATGTGGCGCCGCCGATCTGGAAACCGGCGACGGCCATATCGTGCACGGCGACTGGGAGGATTTCGATCCCGCAGGGGCACCCCATCGGATCGACCCGTCTCAGGCTTCGGATATGCGGCCGCATTGAGCTCGATGCTGATCGCCGGGTTTGACGGGTGGTGCGTTGTTGTCCCGCGCCCCCTGCGCTACTCAGATATCGATCGGATCGACTTCAAGCGACCAGCGCAAGCGTGATTTCCGTTCACGCAAGGCGGCAACCCAAGGCTTGAGGAAGGCTTGCAGCTGCGCGCGCGATGACGATTCAACCAGCAATTGCGCGCGTTCGACACCGGCCACCCGCGTGACCGTCATCGGTACCGGGTCGTTGATCATGATGCCTTCGCAGGGCATCAGGTCGCGTGCGGCCTGCAAGAAGTCCAGCGCTTGCTGCAGCTGCCTGGCCTCAGCGCGCAACAAGGCCTGGAACACGAACGGCGGCAAACTGGCGCTGCGGCGCTCTTCCAGTGTCGCTTGCGCAAAGCGTGGATAGTCATGGGTCAGCAGGGCGCGATACAGCGGGTGTTGCGGATATCGCGTTTGCACCAACACCTCGGCTGGCGGGCGATTTTCCTCACCGTCGTGTTTCACCGCGGCACGGCCGGCACGGCCGGCCACCTGCATCAATTGTGCAAACAAGCGCTCGCCGGCGCGATAGTCTTGCGAGAACAAGGCCGTATCCGGATTGATGACGCCGACCAGCGTCAGGCGCTGGAAGTCATGCCCTTTGGCCACCATCTGCGTGCCGAGCAGGATATCGACGTCGCCGCGATGCACGGCATCGAAAGCTGCCTGCGCGCTGCCCTTGCGGCGCGTCGAATCGGCATCGATGCGCAAGACGCGCGCGGCGGGAAACAGTGCCTGCAAATGTTCTTCGACGCGTTGCGTGCCTCGTCCCAGCGGTTGCAAGTCCACGTTGCCGCATGTCGGGCACGATTGCGGAATGCGCAGCTCCAGGCTGCAATGATGGCAGCGCAAACGTCGCTCAGGCTTGTGCAGCACCATGAAAGCCGTGCAACGGCGGCAATTGCTGATCCATCCGCAAGCATCGCAATGCATGACGGGCGCATATCCGCGCCGGTTCAGGAACAGCAGGGATTGCTCGCCCCGTTCCAGACGCGCGCGCAACGCCGCGACCAGTGGCGGCGACAAGCCATCGGGAGCCTTGTTGATTTCCATGTCGATCAAGCCTACGCGCGGCAACTGCGCATGCGCCGCCGCGCGCTGCGTCAGGTCAAGCCGGCGATAGCGACCTGTCGATGCGTGCTGCCAGCTTTCGACGGAAGGCGTTGCCGAGCCAAGTACTACCGGTATGTTCAGCTGGCGCGCCCGCCATACGGCCAGGTCACGCGCCGAATACCGCAGGCCTTCTTGCTGCTTGTAAGACGGGTCGTGCTCTTCGTCGACGATGATCAGCTTTAGCGACGGCATTGCGGCCAGCACCGACAATCGTGTGCCAAGCACAATGGCGGCATCGCCATAATGTGCCGCGAGCCAGTGCCTCAGCCGCTCGCCTTCGGCCAACTGGCTATGCAGGGTGACGACTTGCCTGTGGGGGAAGCGAGCCTTCACGCTGCCCTCGAGCTGTGGCGTCAGATTGATCTCGGGGACCAGGATCAGTACCTGTGCGGCGTTTCCCTTTGCACGCTCACGCTCGATCACGGCTTGCGCCGTGTGCAGGTAGACCTCGGTCTTGCCGCTTCCGGTGACGCCGAACAGCAGGTGCGCCGCAAAGCCTTCGGACGCCGTAACCGCATCAACGGCCGCTTGCTGGTCGGGGTTCAGGGTGGGTGCGGCCGCGGATACCGGAACCTCGGCTTCTATGCCGGCGTCAGGCTGCAAGGCCGCGGTCGGGAGGGTCGCGTAAGCGGCCTCATCGCCCGAAGCGCGCTTGGCCCGGGATTTTTTGGGCGGCTTCGAGGGTTGGGTCGCGGCGGCGCGGTTTTTCAATGCGCGGTCCAGGGCGACTGTGGTCGCGGTGCGCAAGCCTTTCGGCAAGCACGGCAGCATCACCTCGCCCACCGGCCGCTGGTAATAGTCGGCGGCGAACCGGCATAAAGCCACCCATTCGGGCGGCATGGGCGGCAGTTGTGCACGCAGCGCGATGACGTCGCGCAGTTTGGTCGCATCATAGACGCTGGCGTCGCCGATAGCCGTCACCACGCCGATGACTTCTCGGCGGCCGAAAGGCACGAGCGCGAGTTGGCCTACCTGCGGTTGCGGTTCGTTTGCCGTGGGTGTCCAGCGGTAATCGAATTCCGTGTCCAGCGGCGAGTCCAGCGCGATTTTGACGATGCGACCGCTCACGACTTAATGTGAATCCTTAAAAGCGTGCCTAAACCCAAGTCCCACAAGGCCTTTTTCAACTATCCACATATTCTGTGGATAACTTTGTGGGCAACTGGGACTTGACACGCCAAAACCCAGATTTTATGCGGCCTCAAACAAATTGCTCAACGAGAACGCAGGAAGGCACTTCCAATGAAATCAATAACTTAGCTTGGGAGCAATCTGCAGCAAAAAAATATTTTGTTTTGTCTTCTAGCAGACTTGACAGGGGTAGTTTTTGTGAATAAGTGCGGCGACCGATGCACGAAAGGCTTGCGCGATCGGAAAATTCATGATTCTCCGTCAAGAAAATTCGGATTCCGTGCCTATCCAAGCCTTATTTGCACAAATCTGTGGATATCTTTGTGAACAATGCTTTCCTGCAAGAATTGACTTGCGTCATTCTGGTGCATTCGGGAAACACTCCCTCGCGGCGAAGAAAAAATATTTCATTATTTTTCAATGACTTGCGAAACATTGTTAGCACGAGATTTTGCTAGGCCGCGCAAGTCCTTGATTCAGCTTCGGTCGGTCAAGCCTGTGCATAAGTCGCACGATCACTTGACCGGCAGCCACATCTGTGTTCCCGAAGGGAAATTATTTGTCGCTTCCCCAAATCACCTGATCAGGCCCGCAGATCACGGCTGATCTGATGGACGGCGTCGACCAGGACGGTCACGGATTCTGGCGGCGTAAACTGCGAAATGCCGTGGCCAAGATTGAAGACGTGGCCGCTGCCGGCGCCCGGCTTGCCAAAGGAATTCAGGGTCTTGTCGACCTCGGCGCGGATTTGCTCGGGTTTGGCGAACAGTACGTTCGGGTCGAGGTTACCTTGCAAAGCGACCTTGTGGCCGACCAGGGCGCGTGCCTTGCCCAGATTCACGGTCCAGTCGAGGCCGACCGCATCGGCGCCGGCGTCGGCGATCTCTTCCAGCCACAGGCCGCCGCCCTTGGTAAAAACGATGCACGGGATCTTCACGCCGGCGTGTTCGCGTTTCAGGCCCTTGATCACTTCCCGCATGTAATGCAGCGAGAAGGCCTGATAAATGCCATCGGCGAGCGCGCCACCCCAGGTATCGAAAATCATCACGGCTTGCGCGCCGGCATCGATCTGCGCATTCAGATACGCGGACACCGCCTGCGCATTCACGCTCAAAATGTGGTGCATCAGGTCCGGGCGGTCATAAAGCATGCTCTTGACCGTGCGGAAGTCATCCGAACCCTTTCCTTCGACCATATAGCAAGCCAAGGTCCATGGGCTACCCGAGAAGCCGATCAGCGGTACGCGGCCATTCAGTTCGGTGCGGATCTGCGTGACCGCATCGAAGACATATTGCAGCTTCGACAAATCCGGCGCCTGCAGCTCGCGAACGGCGGTTTCGTCGCGCAACGGGTGCGCAAAGCGTGGGCCTTCGCCTTCGGCGAACGACAGGCCGAGGCCCATGGCGTCGGGGACAGTCAGGATGTCGGAGAACAGGATGGCCGCATCGAGTGCATAGCGGTCCAGCGGCTGCAGCGTGACTTCGGTCGCGAAATCGGGATTGGTGGCCAGACCCATGAAGGAGCCGGCCTTGCTGCGCGTTGCGCGATACTCTGGCAGGTAACGACCGGCCTGGCGCATCAGCCACAGCGGTGTGTAGTCCGTGGGCTGGCGCAGCAATGCGCGCAGAAACGTATCATTCTTCAGCGGGGCGAACGAGCTCGACATCGGTTCCTACAAGGGCAGATTTCAGGGAGGCCGTATTATCCCCCAAAGCCCTCTGGCCGCTCTGCTTTTTGGGGCGCGCGCGCCCGTCACAGGCTGCGGGTCGTTCGGCTCGGGGGCGTTGGGTCAAGGGGCGACAACCAGCTCGACCCGCGCTTCCTCCAGCAATGCACGCACCGACGCCGGCGGCTCGGCATCACAGAACAGTTTGTCGATCTGCGACAGGTGCGCCAGCCGCACCAGCGCCTGGCGGCCGAATTTGTCTTCATCGGCGACCAGCCACACCTCGCGCGAATGCTCGATGATGGCTTGCGCGACCTTGACTTCGCGCGGATCGAAATCGCGCAGCGTACCATCGGGCTCGATGCTGGAAATACCGATGATGCCGATGTCGACCTTGAACTGCCGGATGAAATCGACGGTCGCTTCGCCGACGATGCCGCGGTCGCGCCCGCGCACCACGCCGCCGGCCACGATCACTTCGCAGCCCGGCTGGCCTGCCAGTATGGCCGCCACGTTCAGGTTATTTGTCACGACGTGCAGGCCGGTGTGATGCACCAGCGCGCGCGCCACCTCTTCTGTCGTGGTGCCGATATTGATCAGCAATGAACTGCCCGGCCGCACCCGTTGCGCGACCGCTGCGGCGATGCGGCGCTTGGCGTCGATATTGAGCACCTGACGCTGACTGTAATCGATGTTCTCGACCGACGAAGGTAATCCCACGCCGCCGTGGTAGCGTGCCAGCAGCCTGGCCTCTTCCAGCAGCTTCACATCGCGCCGCACGGTTTGCGGCGTGACTTCCAGTTGCTGGGCCAGCGCCTCGACCGACACCGTGACCTGGCTGCGCACGGCTTCGAGAATGCGGCGCTGGCGGGGATTGAGGGTCATTGCGGGTCTCCGGTTCGCTGGGAACGCATCATAAAAGTGAAATAAGGAACCAAAACGAACATTTTTGAAGTTCGAATTGTTGCTTTTTGTTCGTTTCCCGTCTATCTTTGATCTTGCATTATGTTCAGGTCACCCTGATTTGGCAATTCTTGCAGGCAAGCCTACCCGCTCCTTCCTGCGCTTGCCTGCAATTCTTTTCGCTATCCCCTTTGCGAATCCCGAAAGTTAGTGCTAGCTTACTTTTCTTGATTGGCTGGTGTTCATGAGTACACAGCGGGTACTTACGACGGATGTGCTGGTCGTGGGCGGTGGCATCAATGGCGCGGGCATCGCGCGCGATGCAGCCGGCCGCGGGCTGTCGGTCGTACTGTGCGAAAAGGATGACCTCGCGTCGCACACCTCGTCGGCTTCGACCAAGCTGATCCATGGCGGGCTGCGCTACCTCGAACATTATGAGTTCGGCCTGGTGCGCAAGGCGCTGATCGAGCGGGAAGTGCTTTTGCGCGCCGCGCCGCACATCATGTGGCCGATGCGCTTCGTGATGCCGCACGATCAAGGTCAACGGCCGTCGTGGATGATTCGCGCCGGCCTGCTCATTTATGACTTCCTCGCCAAACGCGAAATCCTGCCCGGCTCGGGCGGTATCGACCTGCGCAGCCATCCGGCCGGCAAGCCGCTGAAATCCGATTTCAGCAAGGGCTTCATCTATTCCGACGGCTGGGTCGACGATGCGCGGCTGGTCGTCTTGAATGCCCGGGACGCCGCCGAAAAAGGCGCACTCGTCTTCACGCACACCGGCTGCGAATCCGCCAAACGGGTCGGCGACCGCTGGCACGCGACGCTGCGGCATGCCCATGGCGAGACCCGAGAAATCCACGCGCGCGCGCTGGTCAATGCCGCCGGCCCCTGGGCCGCTTCATTCCTCGAAGATGCGGTACATCAGTCGACTGGCAAGGCGCTGCGCCTGGTCAAGGGCAGCCACATCATCGTCCGGAAGATGTTCGACCATCCGTTTGCTTACATTTTCCAGCATCCGGATGGCCGCATTGTCTTCGCAATCAACTACGAACAGGATTTCACGCTGGTCGGCACCACCGATCTCGAATACCACGGCGATACCAACAAGGTCGAGATCGATCGCTCAGAGATCGAATACCTGTGCAAGCTGACCGAGCGCTATTTCCGTGAGCCGATCACGCCGGCCGATGTCGTTTGGTCGTATTCCGGCGTTCGCCCCTTGCTGGAAGACGATTCGCCCAATGCCTCGGAGATCACCCGCGATTACAAACTGGCGCTCGAAGGCGAACAGGCGCCGTTGCTGTCGGTCTTTGGCGGCAAGATCACGACTTTCCGCAAGCTGGCCGAGGAAGCCGTTGACCTGCTCGCACCCCGCCTGGGTAATCATCGCCCCACCTGGACAGAACATGCGTGCCTGCCGGGCGGTGACTTGTACGGTGCACCGCAAAATCGCGGCGTGCTGGAATACGACGCTTACGTGAGCCGGATGCAGCTGCAATTCTCGTGGCTGCCGCCCAAATTGGTCGCGCGCTACGTGCGCGCCTATGGAACGCGCATCCATGAACTGTTGAAGGACCGGCACGGCCTCACGCAGATGGGCGAAGAACTGGCCGACAACCTGTTTGCGGCCGAGCTGGAATATTTGGTAAAGAACGAATGGGCGTCGTCAGGCGCCGATATACTGTGGCGACGTTCCAAACTGGGGCTGCACCTGCAGGCGGGGGCCGAGCAGCGCATTGACCAGTGGATCGCCCGCACATATAAAAACGATTAGCAGCAAGCTTGCGACTGTCTGCACGCGGCGGTCGTATCTGAGGAGACTACGTGCGTCTGGAACTGCAAGGCGTGACCCGCAAGGTCGGCGCCGACCTACACTTGTACCCGACTTCCGTCGCGCTGATGCCGGGGGCCATCAACGTGCTGCTCGGCGCCACGCTGGCAGGCAAGACCACGTTGATGCGGCTGATGGCCGGCCTCGATCGTCCAAGCGAAGGCAAGGTGATTGCCGATGGCGTCGATGTGACCGGCGTACCCGTGCGTGAGCGCCAGCTCGCGATGGTCTACCAGCAATTCATCAATTACCCGTCGCTGTCCGTCTTCGAGAACATCGCTTCGCCTCTGCGGATTGCCGGGCGTTTGTCCGACGACGCCCTGCGCGCCAAGGTTCACGAGGTGGCGGAACGACTACACATCTCCCAATACCTGGATCGCTCCCCGGCAGCGCTGTCGGGCGGCCAGCAACAACGCTGCGCGCTTGCGCGGGCGCTGGTCAAGGATGCAAACCTGCTGTTGTTGGACGAACCGCTGGTCAACCTGGACTACAAGCTGCGCGAAGAACTGCGGCGTGAGCTGACCGACCTGTTCTCGGCCGGCGGCACCACGGTCGTCTATGCGACCACCGAGCCGCTGGAAGCGCTGCAGCTCGGCGGCCACACACTGCTGATGCACGAAGGCCGCGTGCTGCAGCATGGCCCGACGCTGTCGGTATTCAATGCGCCGGTGTCCGTGACCGCCGCACGTACTTTCAGCGACCCGCCCATCAACCTGTTTGATGCCACCATCGCCAACGGCACGGCGCAACTGGCCGAAGGCATGACGCTGCCGCTGACGCCGGCGCAGCAAGCCAATCTGGCAGGCTACAACCGCGTGCAAGTCGGATTGCGCGCACACAGCCTGCACGCCCAAGCGCGCGCGGGCGACTTTGCCTTGAGCGGCACGGTGGACCTGGCCGAGATCAGCGGCTCGGAAACCTTCGTTCACCTGCATCGCGGCAGCCTGGCGCTGGTGGCGCAACTGCCGGGCGTCCATGAGCTGGATCTGGGCGCGCAAGCGACCATGCACTTTCAGCCCGACGACTTGTTCATTTTCAGTACCGATGGCGCGCTGCTGTGCGCGCCCGGGGCAGGAGCCTGAGATGGCGCGCATCGAACTCGCTGGCCTCGCGCACAGCTACAAACCGAACCCTTCGCAGCCCTCCGACTACGCGCTGCGCCCGATGGACATGGTGTGGGAAGACGGCGGCGCGTATGCGCTGCTGGGCCCGTCCGGCTGCGGCAAGACCACGCTGCTGAACATCATCTCGGGACTGGTGAAACCTTCGCACGGCCGTGTGCTGTTCAATGGCAAGGATGTTACCGACCTGCCGACCGAAGCGCGCAACATTGCGCAGGTGTTCCAGTTCCCTGTGATCTACGACACGATGACCGTCGGCGAGAACCTCGCTTTCCCGCTGAAGAACCGCGGCTGGAAGCCGTCAGACATCGATCGCCGCGTATCGCAGATTGCGGAGATACTCGAGCTGAGCGGCGACCTCAAGCATCGCGCCTCGGGGCTGACGCCAGATGCGAAGCAAAAAATTTCGCTCGGCCGCGGCCTCGTGCGTCCCGATGTGGCCGCCGTGCTGTTCGATGAGCCGCTCACCGTGATCGATCCGCACCTGAAATGGCTGCTGCGTCGCAAGCTCAAGGAGATCCATCACGAACTGAAGCTGTCGCTGATCTACGTGACGCACGACCAGATCGAGGCGCTGACTTTCGCCGACCAGGTGGTAGTGATGACCGAAGGTGAAGTGGTGCAGGTCGGCAGCGCGCAGGCACTGTTCGAGGCACCCGAGCATACCTTCGTCGGTTATTTCATCGGCAACCCGGGCATGAACCTGCTGCCGTGCGCAGCCAGCCAGGGCGGCGTGCACCTGCCAGGCGTCAGTGATGCACTGCCGGCGCCGTCCAACATTCCGGGCGGCCGCCTGACGCTGGGCATCCGTCCCGAGTACGTGGAATGCGTCGCCCAGCCCGAGGCAGGCGCGCTGCCGGCACGTCTGCTCAAGGCACGCAACATGGGCACGCACTGGCTGGTCGAGTGCCAGCTGGGCGAGCACAGGATCGCGGCCAAGCAGCGTGCGCTGCACGCGGCCAAAGATGGCGACGCGGTCTGGCTGAAATTGCCGGCCAATCGCACGCTGTACTACGTGAACGACAAGCGGGTGGCATGAGATGGCAACGATGAAGACTCAAAACAACAAGGCCTGGTGGCTGGTGCTGCCGGTGATCCTGTCGGTTGCGTTCTCGGCCATCATGCCGCTGATGACGGTGGTGAACTATTCGGTGCAAGATATCCTCGGCCCCGACCAGGCGGTGTTCGTCGGCACCGAATGGTTCAAGGAAGTGATGCGCGACGAAGACCTGCACTCGGCCCTGTTCCGCCAGCTGTGGTTCTCACTCGCCGTACTGACCATCCAGATCCCGCTCGGCATCGGCGTCGCGTTGACGATGCCCGCGCAGGGCTGGCGCGCATCGCTGTCGCTGGTGCTGGTGGCGCTGCCGCTGCTGATCCCCTGGAACGTGGTCGGCACCATCTGGCAGATTTTCGGTCGTGGCGACATCGGCCTGATGGGCAAGCTGATCAATGACGCCGGCATCGACTACAACTACACCGGCAATTCGCTGGATGCGTGGCTGACCGTGCTGCTGATGGATGTCTGGCACTGGACGCCGCTGGTGGTGCTGCTGTGCTACGCGGGCCTGCGCGCGATTCCCGACGCCTACTACCAGGCCGCGAAGATCGACGGCGCATCGCGCTTCGCCGTGTTCCGCTATATCCAGCTGCCGAAAATGCGCAACGTGCTGATGATTGCCGTGCTGCTGCGCTTCATGGACAGCTTCATGATCTATACCGAGCCCTTCGTGCTGACCGGCGGCGGTCCCGGCAATGCGACGACCTTCCTGTCGCAATACCTGACCCAGAAGGCAGTCGGCCAGTTCGACCTCGGACCGGCGGCGGCATTTTCGCTGATCTACTTCCTGATTATTTTGCTGTTCTCCTTCGTGCTCTATAACTGGATGCAGCGCGTCGGTACCGGAGACAAGACATGATGCGCTCGGGTTTGAGCCGTTTTTTCCTCGTGGCCTTCCTGGTCGGCTCGCTGCTGCCGATCTACTGGATGCTGAACATGTCGCTGAAGACGAACGAGGAAATCGTCGGCGTGATGACGATGTGGCCCACCCACCTGACCTTCGACAACTACATCACCATCTTCACCGACGAGAGCTGGTACAGCGGCTACATCAACTCCATCATCTATGTCGGCATGAACATGGTGATGGCGGTGGCGCTGGCCTTGCCGGCCGCGTATGCGTTCTCGCGCTATTCCTTCCTCGGCGACAAGCACCTGTTCTTCTGGCTGCTGACCAACCGCATGACGCCGCCGGCGGTGTTCCTGCTGCCCTTCTTCCAGCTGTACTCGACCTTCGGCCTGATGGACACGCACATCGCGGTCGCGCTCGCGCACCTGCTGTTCAACGTGCCGCTGGCAGTGTGGATCCTGGAAGGCTTCATGTCCGGCATCCCGAAGGAAATCGACGAGACGGCTTACATCGACGGCTACAGCTTCCCGAAATTCTTCGTCAAGATCTTCCTGCCGCTGATCAAATCCGGCATCGGTGTCACCGCGTTCTTCTGCTTCATGTTCAGCTGGGTCGAACTGCTGCTGGCGCGCACGCTGACTTCGGTCGAGGCCAAGCCGATCGCGGCGACCATGACCCGTACCGTGTCGGCAGCCGGCATGGACTGGGGCGTGCTGGCCGCTGCCGGCACGCTGACTATCGTGCCGGGCGCACTGGTAATCTGGTTCGTTCGCCACTACATCGCGAAGGGTTTCGCGATGGGTCGTGTGTAAGGAGGCCGACATGGCAAATGCATTTTCATGGATGGCCTGGACCACGGAGGTTGCCGTCTTCTTCAGTTGTATCGTGCTGATGCTGATCGGCATGACGATCTGGCAGGTCAGGTCGCCCAGTATCGAGCGCAAGGGCTTCCTGCCGATACCAACGACGCGCGGTGACCGCCTGTTCATTGGCCTGCTGACGGCCGCTTATATCAATCTTGCGTGGGCCGGACTGACCGACGTCACGCAGTGGGTTGCAGCAGTACTGGGCTTCATCGTCCTGCTGGTTCTGATGCGTTGGGGTTGAAGCAAAGGGACAACCTTGAACCATCCCAGTGCCGGCCAACTTCCCGCCGGTACTGGATAGACAGTCCGGGAAGGTGCGAAGAGGAGATAAGACGTGAAATTCAAACTAAGCGCGATCGCCATCGCCGCCATGCTGGCTTCGGGAGCATCCTGGGCAGACATGAAGGCTGCCGAGAAATGGGTCGACAAGGAGTTCCAGCCGTCGACGCTGTCCAAGAAGCAGCAGCTGGACGAGATGAAGTGGTTCATCGACGCGGCCGCCAAGCTGAAGGCCAAAGGCGTCAAGGAGATCAACGTGGTGTCCGAAACCATCGACACCCACGTTTATGAATCCAAGACCATGGCCAAGGCCTTCGAAGAGATCACGGGCATCAAGGTCAAGCATGACCTGATCCAGGAAGGCGACGTGGTTGAGAAGCTGCAGACGTCCATGCAGTCGGGCAAGTCGATTTACGACGGCTGGATCTCCGATTCCGACCTGATCGGCACCCACTTCCGCTATGGCGCCGTCGAGCCGCTGTCCGACTTCATGGCCGGCGCCGGAAAGGAGTACACGAACCCGGGCCTGGACCTGAAAGATTTCATCGGCATCAGCTTCGTCACCGGCCCGGATGGCAAGCTGTACCAGCTGCCTGACCAGCAATTCGCCAACCTGTACTGGTTCCGTGCCGACTGGTTCGCGCGCAAGGACCTGCAGGATAAGTTCAAGGCCAAGTATGGTTATGAGCTCGGCGTTCCGCAGAATTGGTCTGCCTATGAAGACATCGCGAATTTCTTCACCAATGATGTGAAGGAGCTCGATGGCAAGAAGGTCTTCGGCCACATGGACTACGGCAAGAAGGACCCGTCACTGGGCTGGCGCTTCACTGATGCCTGGCTGTCGATGGCAGGTACCGCCGACAAGGGCATCCCGAATGGCATGCCGATCGATGAGTGGGGCATCCGGGTCGCTGCCGACAAGTGCACCCCGGTGGGCGCATCCGTCGCCCGTGGCGGCGCGACCAACTCGCCGGCGGCAGTTTATGCGCTGACCAAGTACATCGACTGGATGAAGCTGTACGCGCCGAAAGAGGCGATGGGCATGACCTTCTCCGAAGCCGGCCCGGTGCCTGGCCAGGGTCAGATCTCGCAGCAGATCTTCTGGTACACCGCGTTCACCGCATCAATGAGCAAGGCGCCGGCCGTCAACAACAAGGATGGCTCGCCGAAATGGCGCATGGCGCCCGGCCCTCATGGCCCGTACTGGAAGGAAGGCATGCAGAATGGTTACCAGGACGTCGGTTCCTGGACCTTCTTCAAATCGACCCCGGACGAGCGCAAGGCAGCGGCATGGCTATACGCTCAGTTCATCAACGCCAAGACCACCTCGCTGAAGAAGTCGATCACGGGCCTGACTTTCGTGCGTGACTCGGACATCCGTCATGAGTACTTCACGAAGAACGCCAACAAGTACGGCGGCCTGATCGAGTTCTATCGCAGCCCGGCGCGCGTTGCATGGACCCCGACCGGTACCAACGTGCCTGATTATCCGAAGCTGGCTCAACTGTGGTGGAAGAACGTCGCGACTGCGGTCACCGGCGAGAAGACTCCGCAGGCAGCGATGGACAACCTGGCTGACGAGATGGACAACGTGATGGGCCGTCTGCAGCGTGCGGGCATGAAGAACTGCGCGCCGAAGCTGAACGAGAAAGGTGATCCCAACAAGTGGCTGTCGGACAATGCCGCTCCGTGGAAGAAGCTGGCCAACGAGAAGCCGAAGGGCGAGACCATCGCCTATGACAAGCTGCTCCAGGCCTGGAAGGAAGGTCGCGTAAAATAATTCGCGCACCGACCCGGGGTAACGCAGCGGCGCTGCCCCGGGGCTTTCCTCTTCGAGGCTTTCTGTCGCAAGGCGGGAACAGAATGCGCGGCTGGTCCGCGCATTTTTTCACTGTTTTTTCATCGGGTTTCGCATGGCAGACCAATACATCCTCGCAATCGACCAGGGCACGACCAGTTCGCGCGCCATCCTGTTCAACCGCGGCGGCCGCATTCACGGCATCGCACAGCAGGAGTTCCGGCAGATCTTCCCCCACCCGGGCTGGGTCGAGCACGATGCCAACGAGATCTGGACATCGCAGCTGGCGGTGGCGCAACAGGTGCTGAGGGATCACGGCCTGGCGGCGACGGCCATCGCCGCAATCGGCATTACCAACCAGCGCGAAACGACGGTGTTGTGGGACCGGGCCACGGGAGAACCGGTCGCCAACGCGATCGTCTGGCAAGATCGGCGTACCGCGGCGTACTGCGACAGCTTGCGTGCCGAAGGCAAGGCAGCACTGTTCCGGCAGAAGACTGGCCTCGTCATCGATGGGTATTTTTCGGGCACCAAGCTGCGCTGGTTGCTCAATAACGTGCCTGGCGCACGAGCGCGCGCCGAGAAAGGTGAGCTTGCTTTCGGTACCGTCGACGCCTGGCTGATCTACAAGCTGTCCGGACAGCACGTGACCGACACCAGCAATGCTTCGCGTACGATGCTGTTCAATATCCATACGCTGGATTGGGATGACGAGATCCTTGGCATCCTGGATATTCCGCGGTCAGTCCTGCCGAAAGTCGTCGCCAGCAGCGGCATTGCCGCGCAGGCAGATGCGAAGTTTTTTGGCGCGCCGATTCCCATCGCCGGTATTGCCGGCGACCAGCAAGCCGCGACTTATGGGCAGGCTTGCTTCCAGCCGGGCATGGTGAAAAGCACCTACGGCACCGGCTGCTTCATCCTGATGAACACGGGCGCCGCGAAGGATTCCCATAACCAGTTGCTGACAACAGTGGGCTGGACCACCGGCCATGCGCACTCGCACAAGACGGATTACATGTTCGAAGGCGGTGTGTTCATGGGCGGAGCCACCATACAGTGGCTGCGTGACGGGCTGCGGCTAATCAGGGATTCTTCAGAGGTCGAGGCGCTCGCGGCCTCGGTACCGAACAGCGATGGCGTGACCTTTGTGCCGGCGTTCTCGGGATTGGGCGCGCCGCATTGGGATGCATATGCGCGCGGCACGATGTTGGGTATCACGCGGGGCACGCAAGCCGGCCACATCGCCCGTGCAGCGCTCGAGGGCATTGCTTTTCAGACGGCTGACGTGATCCGGGCGATGCAGAAGGATGCCGGCACACCGATCCGCGAGCTGCGCGTCGATGGCGGCGCGGCGCGCAACAACCTGCTGATGCAGTTCCAGGCCGATATCCTTGGGGTGCCGGTGGTGCGGCCTGAAGTCACCGAGACGACGGCATTGGGTGCTGGATACCTCGCGGGGCTGGGCGTCGGCTTCTGGTCAGGTCAGGATGAAATTGCCGCGCAATGGCATGTCGAGCGCCGCTTCGAACCGCAGATGCCCGCCGCCGAGCGCGAGGCGCGGCTGACTGTCTGGGCGCGCGCTATCGGACGCGCATCCGACTGGGTACAGCACGACGCTTGAGTTGGCCGGCGACGCGCGGCATCGCTTTAATTTGGAAGACAAAAAAGGCAGCCGAGGCTGCCTTTTTCATTGCGTGCAAAGCACTGGCGATATCAGTGCTTCTGGCGCAGCCTCTGGATCGCTGCCAACTGGGCCACGGCGATAGCCAGTTCGGCCTGGGCCACGGCGTAGTCGATATCCGAATCGCGGTTGACCATGGCTTCTTCGGCCATCTTCTTGACCTGATTGGCTTTCGCCTCGTCGAGGTCCTTGCCGCGGATCGCGGTGTCAGCCAGAACGGTCACGGCATTCGGCTGCACCTCGAGGATGCCGCCAGCGACGAACACGAACTCTTCCTCGGACTTACCCGAAAGCTTGATGCGCACAGCGCCCGGTTTGATGCGGGTGATCAGCGGCGTGTGCTTCGGGTAGATACCCAGCTCGCCCGCTTCGCCCGGCAATGCGACGAATTCGGCTTCGCCGGCGAAGATCTGCTCTTCCGCCGAAACCACGTCGACATGGATGGTGTTTGCCATAGAAAGCCTTTGTCAGTATTCGATCAGCGAGATGCTGCCCGCCGGCCACGCCGGCGGGCGTCAGGATTACTGCAGCTTCTTCGCTTTTTCGATGGCTTCGTCGATGGTGCCGACCATGTAGAACGCCTGCTCCGGCAGGTGATCCAGTTCGCCGGAAGCGATCATCTTGAAGCCCTTGATGGTGTCCTTCAGCGACACGTACTTGCCCGGTGCGCCGGTGAACACTTCAGCGACATGGAACGGCTGCGACAGGAAACGCTGCATCTTGCGTGCGCGTGCCACGGTCAGCTTGTCTTCCGGTGCCAGTTCGTCCATACCCAGAATCGCGATGATGTCGCGCAGTTCCTTGTAGCGCTGCAGCGTGCCCTGAACGGCGCGTGCGGTCTCGTAGTGGTCCGGGCCGACGACGTTCGGGTCCAGCTGGCGCGAGGTCGAGTCCAGCGGGTCAACGGCGGGGTAGATACCCAGCGCAGCGATGTCACGCGACAGAACGACGGTCGAGTCGAGGTGGGCGAAGGTGGTCGCCGGCGACGGGTCGGTCAAGTCATCCGCAGGGACGTACACAGCCTGGATCGAGGTGATCGAACCCACCTTGGTCGAGGTGATGCGCTCCTGCAGGCGGCCCATTTCTTCGGCCAGCGTCGGCTGATAACCCACCGCGGAAGGCATACGACCCAGCAGAGCGGACACTTCGGTACCAGCCAGGGTGTAACGGTAGATGTTATCGACGAAGAACAGAACGTCACGACCTTCGTCACGGAAGGATTCAGCGATCGTCAGACCGGTCAGCGCGACGCGCAGGCGGTTACCCGGCGGTTCGTTCATCTGGCCGTAGACCATCGCCACTTTGGATTTGGTGAAGTCTTCGGTGTTGACGACGCCTGCTTCGATCATCTCGTGATAGAAGTCGTTGCCTTCACGCGTACGCTCACCCACGCCGGCGAACACGGACAGGCCCGAGTGCGCCTTCGCGATGTTGTTGATCAGTTCCATCATGTTCACGGTTTTGCCGACGCCGGCGCCGCCGAACAGGCCGACCTTACCGCCTTTGGCGAACGGGCAGACCAGGTCGATCACCTTGATGCCGGTTTCCAGCAGCTCTTGCGACGGCGACAGCTCGTCGTAGGCCGGGGCAGCGCGGTGGATCGATGCCGAACGCTCGAGGCTGACCGGGCCGCGCTCGTCGATGGCGTTACCGAGCACGTCCATGATGCGGCCGAGGGTCGCCGGGCCAACCGGCACGGTGATCGGCGCACCCGTGTTCTTGATCATCATGCCGCGACGCAGGCCGTCGGACGAGCCGAGGGCAATGGTGCGCACGATGCCATCACCCAGCTGCTGCTGCACTTCGAGGGTCAGCTCCGAGCCGTCCATCTTGAGTGCGTCATAGATCTTCGGCATCGCATCGCGCGGGAATTCAACGTCAACCACCGCACCGATACACTGAACGATTTTGCCTTCAGCCATTTTCGTTCCTTCAAATAAAAATTGGATTTCGTTTCAAATACGCTTGTTCGGGGCCGCGCTTTACACCGCTGCGGCGCCTGCGACGATCTCGGACAGTTCCTTGGTAATCGCGGCCTGGCGGGTCTTGTTGTAGACCAGCTTCAGCTCACCAATCACGTTACCGGCGTTGTCCGATGCAGCCTTCATGGCGACCATGCGCGCGGACTGTTCCGACGCCATGTTCTCGACCACGCCCTGGTACACCAGCGCTTCGACGTAGCGCAGCAGCAGTTCGTCGATGACGGTCTTCGCATCCGGCTCGTACAGGTAGTCCCATGAATAGCCATGCACCGGTTCCAGCTTGTCGCCGGTCAGCGGCAGCAACTGCTCGATCACGGGCTCCTGCTTCATCGTGTTCACGAAGCGGGTGTAGCACATGTAGACCGCGTCCAGCTCCTCGTTGTCATACTTGTCCAGCATGACCTTGACCGGGCCGATCAGCTGCTCGAGATGCGGCGTGTCGCCGAAGTTCGTGCACTGCGCGACGATCGGGGCGCCGATTCGGTTCATGAAACCGTAACCCTTGTTGCCGATCGCGACCACCTCCACCTTGTTGCCGGCTGCCTCCAGTTCCTTCATCCGGTTCGTCACCTGACGCAGGATGTTGGTGTTGAGGCCGCCGCACAAGCCTTTGTCAGTCGTGACGACGATCAGGCCGACACGCTTGCTTTTCTCGTGCGTGACGAGGAAAGGATGCGTGTACTCCGGGTTGGCTTGCGCGAGATGGACGGCGACGGTGCGAATCTTCTCGCTGAACGGGCGGGCGTGGCGCATCCGTTCCTGCGCCTTGCGCATTTTGGATGCGGCGACCATCTCCATCGCCTTGGTGATCTTCTTCGTATTTTCTACGCTCTTGATCTTGCCACGTATCTCTTTACCTGCAGCCATTGCTTATGCTCCCGGGTTGAGATCAGAACGTCTTCTTGAAGTTTTCGATCGCAGCCGACAGTTCGGCCTCGTCTTCCTTCGACAGCTGCTTGGTGTCTTCGACACGCTTGAGCAGTGCGGCGTTGCTGGTCTGCAGGAACTTTTGCAGGTCGTGTTCGAAGCCGAGCACATCCTTGACTTCGATGTCGTCCAGATAGCCCTTGTTGACGGCGAACAGCGATACGGCCATCAGCGACACCGACAGCGGTGCGTACTGCGGCTGCTTCAGCAGTTCGGTGACGCGCGCGCCACGGTCCAGCTGCTTGCGGGTGGCTTCGTCGAGGTCGGAAGCGAACTGCGCGAACGCCGCCAGTTCACGGTACTGCGCGAGGTCGGTACGGATACCGCCCGACAGGCCCTTGATGACCTTGGTCTGGGCAGCGCCACCGACGCGCGACACCGAAATACCGGCGTTAATCGCAGGACGGATACCCGAGTTGAACAGCGAGGTCTCGAGGAAGATCTGGCCGTCGGTAATCGAGATCACGTTGGTCGGAACGAAGGCCGACACGTCACCCGCCTGGGTTTCAATGATCGGCAGCGCGGTCAGCGAGCCGGTCTTGCCTTTGACTGCACCCTTGGTGAAGGCTTCGACGTAGTCAGGGTTCACGCGAGCAGCGCGCTCGAGCAGACGCGAGTGGAGATAGAACACGTCGCCGGGGAAAGCTTCACGGCCCGGCGGGCGGCGCAGCAGCAGCGACACCTGACGGTATGCGACGGCCTGCTTGGACAGATCGTCATAAATGATCAGCGCGTCTTCGCCGCGGTCGCGGAAATATTCGCCCATCGCGCAGCCCGAGTAGGCCGACACGTACTGCATCGCTGCCGATTCGGAAGCCGATGCGGCAACAACGATGGTGTAGTCCAGTGCGCCATGCTCGTCCAGTGCACGCACGACGTTCTTGATCGACGAGGCTTTCTGGCCGATCGCAACGTAGATACAGGTAACGCCCTGGCCCTTCTGGTTGATGATGGTGTCGATCGCGACGGCAGTCTTGCCAGTCTGGCGGTCACCAATGATCAGTTCGCGCTGGCCACGACCGATCGGCACCATCGAGTCGATCGACTTCAGACCGGTCTGCAGCGGCTGCGACACGGACTGACGTGCAATAACGCCCGGGGCGATCTTTTCGATCGGCGCGGTGAGTTTGGCATTGATCGGGCCCTTGCCGTCGATCGGCTGGCCAAGTGCGTTGACGACGCGGCCGCGCAGTTCCGGACCGATCGGCACTTCCAGGATACGGCCCGTGCACTTCACGGTGTCGCCTTCGGAGATGTGCTCGTAGCTACCCAGGATAACGGCACCAACCGAGTCGCGCTCGAGGTTCAGTGCCAGACCGAACGTGTTGCCCGGGAATTCCAGCATCTCGCCCTGCATCGCGTCGGACAGGCCGTGGATGCGGCAGATACCGTCGGTCACGGAGATCACGGTGCCCTGGTTGCGGACTTCGGCGCCTGCGCCGATGCCCTGGATCCGGCTCTTGATCAGCTCGCTGATTTCGGACGGGTTGAGTTGCATGTTAGCTCCTGATTGGTTGAGGCCGACCCGCGGGCCTGCCTCTCAAAGTCAAAATTTTTCCTGCGCTGATCAGGCCGCCAGCACGGTCTGCATGCCTTGCAGACGTGTCTTGACGGAGGAATCCAGCACTTCGTCACCGACGGTCACGCGCACGCCGCCGATCAGGCTCTGGTCGACGGTCACGTGCGGGACCAGCTTGCGGCCGAATTTCTTCTGCAGCGCAGCCACCAGGTCCGCCACTTGTGCTTCGCTCATGGGGAACGCGCTGACGATCTCAGCATCCGCCGTGCTTTCGTGCGCATTCTTGAGGGCACGGAATTGCTCTTCGATCTCGGGCAGCAGCAGCAGGCGGCCGTTGTCGGTGAGCGTGGCGACGAAGTTCTTCACTTCATCGTCGAGGTTGCCCTTGAGCGCCGCCAGGAAAGTGTCGCGGACAGCCGACCGCGCGAGACGCGGGTCGCTGGTCAGCGCCTGGAATTCCGGCACTGCGGCGACTTGTGCCATCTGGGACAGGACATCGGCCCATGCGTTCAGCTTGGACGGCAGGGCGACGCGGAACAACGCCTCTGCGTACGGACGTGCAATCGTTGCGAGTTCTGCCATGATTACAGCTCTGCCTTCAGTTGGTTCAGCAGTTCGGCATGCGCATTGGCGTCGATCTCGCGCTTCAGGATCTGCTCAGCGCCCTTGACGGCCAGTGCGGCGACGTCGCCACGCAGCACATCGCGCAGACGGATCGCTTCGGCAGCCGCTTCGTGACGCGCTGCTTCCATGATGCCGGCCGCTTCCTCGGTCGCGCGCTTCTTCGCTTCTTCAATGATCTCGGAGGAGCGACGCTCGGCGTCGACGATGCGCTTCTGGGTCTCTTCGTGCGCCTGTGCGAGTTCAACTTGCACGCGCTTCTCGGCGACAGCCAGTTCATGGCGGCCACGGTCGGCGGCAGCCAGGCCTTCCGAGATTCTCTTTGCGCGCTCGTCCAGCGCCTTCATCAGCGGCGGCCACACGAACTTCATGGTGAACATCGCAAGGATGAAGAAGACGACGAACTGCGCAAACAATGTTGCGTTCAGGTTCACGGTAATTTCCTTCTCAAATTGACAGACGCCGGGGAAAGTCCCCGGCACGATGAGAATTCAGGAATTAGCCGGCGAACGGGTTTGCGAAGGCAAACATCATCGCGATACCAACACCGATCAGGAACGCAGCGTCGATCAGGCCGGCGAGCAGGAACATCTTGGTCTGCAGGCTGTTCATCAGTTCCGGCTGGCGTGCCGAGGCTTCGATGAACTTGCCGCCCATGATGCCAATACCGATACATGCGCCGATAGCACCCAGACCGATGATCAGACCGCAAGCGAGAGCGACGAGAGCGACGTTAGTCATGAAAACTCCTTAGATAGTCAAAGTCAAAAAAGTAAAACCGGATACTGCAAAAACAAAACCAACACTACCTCGAGACTGCTTGGTCAGGTCGATGGCAAGGCGCGCCGACGCAGACAGTACTACTTGTACGGCAAGCAGGCGAAACGCTGCCAGCGACCTTACCAAGCGGTCTCTTAATCAATGACCTTCGTGGGCCTGGCCGATATACACCAGCGTCAGCATCATGAAGATGAACGCTTGCAGCAGGACGATCAGGATGTGGAAGATGGCCCAGATCGAACCAGCGATCACATGCATGCCAAAGCCCCACCAGGTGGCGGTCGAACCGAGCAACGCGATCAGCAGGAACACCAGTTCGCCGGCGTACATGTTGCCGAACAGTCGCATGCCCAGCGACACGGTCTTGGCGACGAATTCGATCAGGTTCAGGCCAAGGTTGGCGATCCACAATGCCGGATGCGAGCCGAACGGGGCGCAAAACAGTTCGTGAATGAAGCCGCCCAGACCCTTGATCTTGACGTTGTAGTAGAGCATGAGCGCCAGCACGCCGATGGCCATGCCGAGGGTGCCGTTCAGGTCAGCGGTCGGCACGATGCGGAAATGCGGTTCGGCACCAAACAGGCGGAAGATGCCGGCGAACAGGTCGACCGGCAGGAAGTCCATCGAGTTCATCAGCAGCACCCAGACGAACACGGTCAGGGCTAGCGGCGCGATGAAGCTGCGGTTGCCGTGGACGATGTTCTTGGATTGCTCCTCCACCATCTCGACCACCATTTCGACCAACGCCTGGAAGCGCCCCGGCACATCCGCGGTCGCTTTACGCGCCGCGCGCACCATGAAGAACAGGCCCAGCACGCCCATCAGCACGGACCACAGGACGGTGTCCATGTTAATGACCGAAAAGTCAATAATGCTGTGCTGGTGGGAGGTCTGGAGGTGTCCGAGGTGGTGGACGATGTATTCAGAGGCGGTTGGCGCGTGGTTTACTGCGCCTTCTGCTGCCATTTCAGCTGCCATGTCAGTGCCTAAATAATAAGATGATGTAACTTTTCAGCGCGATGATGAAGGCGGCGAGCAGCGCCAGCCAATTCAGATCGCGGTACCACCAGACGACCCATGCAAGCAGGCCGACTGTCAGCAAAATCTTGGTGAACTCGCCGAAGAAAAACGTCAACGGGTTCAGTGTTTCCGGCCGTCTTGCGCCGGCATACAGACGCAATGCAAACAGGCCATTGGGCACTACGCAACACAGGCCTCCCAACAGCGCCGACAAGAAAGCCGGCCAGCCTGCGATCAGGCCGGCGACGACTGCAGCGACCATCGTCACTGCCAACTGGGTCAGGACCAGACGCAGCATCGGTCGTTTCAGGCGGGCCAGGGAACTGTGGACGGCACCCGCAAGTTGGCTTGCACGTACCGCGGAGTTGTTGCGACTTTGCCGGGATTTTGTAAGCTTTTGTCAGCTTTCCGTAAGCGCCCTGCAAAGCCCCGGAATTATAAGTTGACGCGGTGATTGGCGTCAAACTTTTCCCTATGCGAAAAGTCTTGTTCCAAATGATCAGTCAGCGGCAACTTTGAGGCGCGCAATCACGCCATCAAGCTGATCGAGGTCGCCAAAAGCGATCACCAGTTCACCCCTGTTTTTTGCGCCAAGCTTGATCGTGACTGCGGTGGCCAGCGCATCGGACAATTCTTCCTCAAGGCGCAGCAAGTCGCGCGATTTTTCCTTGCCCTTGGCCCCCTTGCTTGATGCATCTTCGGTCGTCGCGCGCACCACCAGCTTTTCGGTTTCGCGTACTGACAAGCGCTTGGCAATCACTTCGTTGGCAAGCGCAATCTGGGTGGCCGTATCGACGGCCAGCAACGCTCGTGCATGGCCCATGTCGATGTCACCGGCCATGAGCATGGCCTGCACCGGCTTTGCGAGGTTCAGTAAACGTAAAAGATTCGACACCGAACTGCGGGAACGACCCACCGATGCTGCTGCCTGTTCATGCGTGAACTTGAATTCCTCGATCAGCCGCTGTATGCCTTGCGCCTCTTCCAGCGGATTCAGGTCTTCGCGCTGCATGTTTTCGATCAGCGCCATCGCAGCGGCGCCCTGATCGTCGACCTCACGCACCAATACCGGCACGTCGGTCAGCCCCGCGAGTTGCGATGCGCGGAAGCGCCGCTCACCTGCAATGATCTCGTGCGTGACCCCGGCCTTGCCGTGGCTGATCGGACGCACCAGGATCGCCTGCAGCAAGCCTTGCGCACGGATCGAGTCGGCCAGTTCATTGAGTGCGCCTTCATCCATGCGCGTGCGCGGCTGGTACTTGCCTGCCTTCAGAGCCGTGACCGGCAGCGTCGCGGTGGCATTGGTGACGGTAGTAGCCTCTGGCGTGAGATCGGGCGAGCCGCCGAGCAGGGCTTCAAGCCCGCGGCCGAGGCCCTTGGGTTTTTTGGTGACCATCGTTGTCAGTTTATGTGTTGAATGCTTGTTGAATGCTTGTTGAATGCAGGATGTATTGACGTCAGGCTGCGGCCAGCGCATCGATGCGCTCGACCAGCTCTTTGCCGAAAGCGATATAGGCTTGCGCGCCCTTGGCGGCCGTATCGAAAATTACGCCTGGTACGCCGTACGAAGGTGCTTCGGCCAGTCGCACATTGCGCGGGATGATGGTCTTGAACACCTTGTCGCCAAAGTGCTTTTCAAGCTGCATCGACACCTGCTGTGACAGCATCATGCGCGGGTCGAACATCACCCGCAGCAGGCCAATCACCTGCAGGTCCGGGTTCATCTTTGCGTGCACGATCTTGATCGTGTTGACGAGGTCGGACAGGCCTTCGAGTGCATAGTATTCGCACTGCATCGGAATGATCACCCCATGCGCCGCGCACAGGCCATTGAGCGTGAGCATCGTCAGCGCCGGCGGGCAATCGATCAGAATGAAGTCATGGTCATCGGCGACGGCGGCGATCGCCTGCTTCAGGCGCATCTCGCGCTGGTCGAGATCGACCATCTCGATCTCGGCGCCGGCGAGGTCGCGGTTGGACGGCAGCACATAGAACTTGCCGGAGTCGGACCACTGGCGTGCCGCCGCAATGTCGGACATCCCTAGCAAGACCTGATAAACCGACTGGTCGAGCGCCGACTTGTCGATGCCAGCACCCATGGTGGCGTTGCCCTGCGGATCGAGGTCAATCAGCAGGACGCGCTTCCTCAGGTTCGCGAGTCCGGCAGCGAGGTTCACTGCAGTCGTCGTCTTGCCAACGCCCCCCTTCTGGTTGGCAATGCAAAAAATCTTGGCCATATGGTCTCTGCCCTTTTTATTGTGCTGCTGCCTGGGGTACTTCAATCGGTGGTACTACGTTTCATTCACGACGCTTTACGACGTGTCTTGATGTCGTGTCCTGCTAAGTCATACGGTGCTGCGCTCAACCTGCAGTACATGGCGCTCGGCGTCCATGCCCGGCACTTGCAGACGTATGTCGCGCACGATGTGCCAGCCCTCGGGCAGCACTTCGCGCTGCGTCGTTTCGGCCTGCCCTTTCAGTGCCAGCATGCGTCCACCCGCTTGCAGCACATGTCCTGACCAGCGCACGAAGTCGCCGAGGTCGGCGAAGGCGCGCGAAGTAATGACGTCAAATTTTTCGGCCGGTTCGAACTGCTCCACGCGACCGGTGTTCACTTTCACATTCGCGAGCCCGAGCTCGGCTTTCACCTGCGTCAGGAAGGCCGTCTTTTTGTGGACGGTGTCGATCATCTCGACCCGCATCTGCGGCTGTGCATGACGCGCCCAAATCGCGATCACGATACCGGGCAGTCCGCCACCAGCACCCACATCCAGCACATGCTGCGCACCTTCGAAGACCGGCAGTGCGGCCATGCAATCGAGCAGGTGCTGGGTCAGCATCTGCTTTGGATCGCGTACGGCGGTCAGGTTGTAAACACGGTTCCACTTGTGCAGCAATGCGAGATACGCCAACAGCTGCTCGAGCTGCGGGTCCGGCAGGTCCAGCGACAGCGCATCGGCGCCCGCACGCAAGCTCGCTCGCAGCGAGTCGAGGTCATACAAGTTCATCTGGCGCTGGGGCCTTCATCGCTAGTGGCAAACTGCTTGAAGCCGCCCTTCTTCAGGTGCACCAGCAACAGCGAGATCGCCGCCGGCGTCACGCCGCCAATGCGGGAGGCCTGCCCCAGGGTTTCAGGCTTGTGCTTGGCCAGCTTCTGCCGCACTTCGATCGACAGCGCCGTCACGGTCATGTAGTCCAGCTCGGGCGGCAGTTTCAGGTGCTCGAAATGCTCATGGCGCTCGACCTCTTTCGCCTGACGGTCGATGTAGCCCGCGTACTTGACCTGAATTTCGACCTGCTCGGCAACCGCCGGATCGAGTTGCGGGTTGTCGAAGCGGCGACCATCGATGCCTTGCAGCGTCATCAGGCTGCCATAGCTGACATTGGGGCGGCGAAGCAGATCAGTGAGCGCATACTCTCGCTCTATGGCTTTGCCCAGCACGCGTTCGGCTTCGGCCTCGTCAATGAGGCGCGGATTGACCCAGGTAGATTTCAGGCGTTCGAGTTCGCGGGCGATGGCTTCGCGGCGGCGCTCGAAAACCTCCCATTGCGCATCGCCGACGCAACCAAGCTTGCGGCCGACTTCGGTCAGTCGCAGGTCTGCATTGTCTTCACGCAAGCTCAAGCGATACTCGGCCCGGCTGGTGAACATCCGGTACGGTTCTTGGACGCCCTGCGTGACAAGGTCATCGACCAGCACGCCAAGGTAAGCCTCATCGCGACGCGGCACCCAGGCATCGCGACCCTGGGTCTGCAAAGCGGCATTCAGCCCGGCCAGCAAGCCCTGCGCGGCAGCCTCTTCATAACCGGTGGTGCCGTTGATCTGGCCGGCAAAGAACAGGCCGTTGATGGCCTTGGTTTCCAGCGATGCCTTCAGGCCGCGCGGGTCGAAGTAGTCATATTCGATGGCATAGCCGGGGCGCAAGATATGCGCATTTTCGAGGCCGCGCATCGAATGCACGATCGCCAGCTGCACATCAAACGGCAAGCTGGTGGAGATGCCGTTCGGGTAGAACTCGTGCGTGGTCAGTCCCTCGGGCTCGAGGAAGATCTGGTGCGCATCCTTGTCGGCAAAGCGATGGATCTTGTCTTCGATCGACGGGCAATAACGCGGGCCCACGCCTTCGATCACGCCAGTGAACATCGGGCTGCGGTCCAGCGCGCCACGGATGATGTCGTGCGTTCGCTGGTTGGTATGCGTGACCCAGCACGGCAACTGCTGCGGGTGCATGTCGGCAGAGCCCATGACCGAGAATACCGGCACCGGATCCAGATCGCCCGGCTGCTCGGCCATCACCGAAAAATCGATGGTGCGGCCATCAATGCGAGGCGGCGTGCCGGTTTTCAGGCGACCTTGCGGTAGCTTCAGTTCTTTCAGGCGGGCCGACAGCGACACGGCCGGCGGATCGCCGGCGCGGCCACCCGCGTAATTGTTCAATCCGACATGAATCTTCCCGTCGAGGAAAGTCCCCGCGGTCAATACCACGGCACGGGAGCGGAAGCGAATGCCAACCTGGGTTACCGCCCCCACCACCCGGTCACTCTCGACCATCAGATCATCGACCGCCTGCTGGAACAGCCAGAGATTCGGCTGGTTTTCCAGTCGGCGGCGGATCGCCGCCTTATACAGGATGCGGTCGGCCTGCGCGCGTGTTGCCCGTACGGCCGGCCCCTTGGAAGAATTCAGGATACGGAATTGAATGCCGCCCTCATCCGTGGCAATCGCCATTGCCCCGCCCAGCGCGTCCACTTCGCGCACCAGATGGCCTTTCCCGATCCCGCCGATCGAGGGATTGCACGACATCTGCCCCAAGGTTTCGATGTTATGCGTGAGGAGCAGCGTCTTTTGGCCGGTTCGGGCCGCCGCAAGCGCCGCCTCCGTGCCGGCATGGCCGCCACCGACAACGATGACATCAAATACAGTTGGGAAATCCATGAGATGAGACAAATTCAGGGGGATGCGGAGGGTGGATTATAAAGGGATTTGTTTCACGTGGAACCGGATTGCCCGAGCACATGAAAAACATACGGGGGTCCGTCAGGACTATTGCGACCGGATTGACCGACCCCACCACCCTGCCCGAGCAGGAATATCACAGCACGTCTGCGTATGTTCCACGTGAAACCATGGCCCGCGCCGGTATGGCGCCGCATGGCAAGGCGCCGTCGGGAAATCGCGTTCCGGCACGTAGCTAGGCTAAAGAATCAGCGTTAACCATACGTCCTGCGCCTCAGCGAGCAAAAGCGTCGAGCCCGGTCTTGAGTATCAGCGCCGCCAACACCATCAGGAATAACCAGCGAATCATCCTCGCGCCCCCTCTCAGCGCCCATCTCGCACCAGCGACTGAGCCCAAGACATTGCACGCCGCCATCCACAAGCCGAGCATCCATAATGGTTGCCCTTTCGGCAGGAACCACGCCAGCGCCGCGAAGTTGCATGCGACATTGACCAGCTTGGCGACAGCCGACGCTCGCAAAAAGTCGAGACCGAACCAGCGCACGAACATAAAGATCAGGAAGCTGCCGGTGCCGGGACCAAAAAACCCATCGTAGAGTCCGATGAAAGCGCCTACCCCAGCGGCAAGCAGCTGCTTGCGACGACCGGATCGGCTGGGGCGGTACTCCGCCCCGAATTCCCGGCATCGGAGAACATACAGTGCCACCAGCAACAGGATGAAGGGGAGCAGTTTTCGGAAGACCTGCGGCGGGAAAATCGAGATCGCATAGGCACCAGCAAAGCCCGATACAAGCGCCGCCGCCGACGCTGGAAGCACAATTTCCCAGTCGATCGCAATGCGTCGCGCATAACTGCGTGCTGCGAATGCCGTACCCCAAATGCTGGACAGCTTGTTGGTACCGAACAAGGCAGATGGTGCCAGCATCGGAAATGCCGAGAACAAGGCGGGCACCTGGATCAAACCTCCGCCACCAACAACAGCATCGACCAGCCCGGCAAACAGGGCAGCCAACCCAAGCATCAGCCACGCGGCAAGATCCAGCGTCATCAAAAAATGTCGGGCGCCGTCGCCACGTTAGTAAACACTATCGTTAAATGCGTTGTTTTTCAATCAGCAAATCCATCGCCAACCTTATCGCCTTGCGACCAGAATTTGATCATTGTCTGCCAGCAGCGATGCACACAGCAAGTCGGATGTTGAACAGCGGCGAAAAAAAGCCCCGGCACGCCGGGGCCTGTCGGGACAGAACGATTTTCAGATTCAGTGCAGGAAGGGGTCGAGGCCCATGAACGGCCTCAATGCGACCCGACTGCCACGTCTCCCGACAGCATTCACGCAACGGATCAAATCAATGGCATCGCCGTTCGCACCCGTGGCAACAACATTGGTATTTCCGAGATGTCCGTCCGGGACACAAATCGATGGGTGATCAAACGGTGCCCGCTCGAACCGGACCCGCTCATCCGTCAACGCCAACAGGAAAGAGACCAGATCCTGCTTGTCGGACTCGGTCAGCCCGAGACGGGTAACCGTAGGATCGGTCACTGGCGCGTTATGTGCGCCAAAATCACCCCCTCGATTGTAGAAGTCCACCACCTGCATCAGCGTCACCTTGCCGCCATTGTGAAAGTACGGGCCGGTCAGCTCGACATTGCGCAGGCCGGGTGTCTTGAATGCGCCGGCGATCGCCAACGGCGCATCGGGTGCGACGGGCTCTTCATTTCTGATGTCAAAAAGCGGCCCCAGCAAATCAAAGCGACCAATCTGCGCTAGCCGGGTTTCAGACAAGGTATTACCAAACGGATCTAAGCCACTTACCCCCGGGTCATCCGCCGTTGGCCGCACTCCGGTATTGAAGAACCCATTGTCATACCTGAAGATCTGCCCGCCCTCACCTTCGCGTTCGTCGAGCCGCCCTTCGTCCTGCATGCTGGCGAACGAAGCCGCGGTGAATTCGGCGCCAGCATGGCAATGGACGCAATTCGCCCTACCGCGGAACAATGCCAAGCCTCTTTGCTGTTGTGCGGTCAGTGCGTTGCGCTGCCCTTCGGCAAACCGATCGAAGGGCGTATCGTCGGTCACCAAGGTCGCCTGGTATGCGCGCAAGGCCAGTCCGAGAAAGAAGCCGAAATTCGCTTCCATTTGCGAGAACGTCTCCCGTGATACCGGGCGCGGATTGGACGCCGACCTGGCGCCGGCAAGATCGATCGTGGCCAACCGAGGAGATTGCTGAAGGTCGATGCGCCTGTCAGATGACCAATAGATGCTCTTGAACGCGCGCTTGACGAGTTGCTCGTAGGTGCCGCGCCGATGCGCGATTCGTCCCAGTACGCTGTCGTCGGGATGAATCTCCTGCACGGAGAGCACTTCCAGCTTGAGCATTCTTCGACCAACCTGGGCCAGCGTCCTGCCCTTGCAACTCATTTCGTTTTCGCTGCTTGGCGGACCCACCCCCTGCGATGCATCCGATGCCAGGTCGATCACCACCGGCACCCGCCGCAACACCCCGTGGTCAAGCTTCCAAACCGTCGCGTCTACATTGCGCAATCCGAACGGGTCGACGCCATTGAAGACATTGTTGGCTCGGCCGTCCCAAAAATTGCGAAAATTGAAGATGCTATTGAAAAAACTCGGCGCATGCCGCGGCTCGACACGGCGTGTATTGACGCCATTCACATTGAAACCGGTGCCACCGTGCATGACAGCGTCCGATACGGGTGTGCAGGCATCTGCCGCACCCTTGAGTCCGGTCGTATTGAAATCTTTGGTCAGCACGCCCTGCGACGACACCACATCGTTGATGTCGGCATAGCGCGTAGCCGGATCATTGATGTCCGTGAACCGGGTCAATGGAAAATCGGCTGGCAGCATCATGTAATTCGGTGCGCCACCAAGCTGGAAGGTCTTGTCCCCCGCAAGCAGGCCCGGGTTGATCTGGTTAGTGACGCGATTATCAACACCGGCATGGAAGTGGCATGACGCACACGCTGTCATGCTGTCACTGCCCAGCTTCACGTCCCAGAACAAAGCCTTGCCCAGCAGGATAGCCGTATCGCGATCCTCGACGAAATCGCCCAGGTTCTTCGGTGTCGGCACCTTGACTCGCTTGAGCGACTGTATTGGCGCCGGCTCGTCCTCGTCACTCGAACCGCTGTCACTTGCGCCGCCATGTGCCAGTGCCAGTGACAAGGCCGCAACCCCGCCGACCAATAGCAGCGCAGCCATGCAGCGCCTGCCGGCACCGCTCCGGATTGGTATCTTCATTCGCTCCCCCCTTTGTTCGCGTGATGCGAATTAGCACCGATGCACAGGCTTCGGTGCCCGGCCATCGAGACGAAGCCGGAGTGTCATCCTAGGAACTCGGGAGAGAAAAAACTTACGCGCTCTCAATCATGATGAGAACCACGATCATGATTCATGCGGGCAGGCCGTTCATCAATCAACATCACTGATTGTTGAACCATACAAATCAACAATGACCACGCTTACCATACGTCGGGCATCTGGCGCGAGGGACGAGTCTGCGGGTATGCTCAGGACGCGGCGGCGCGTATCAAGTCCGAAGCATGTTCGGCAATCATGATGGTCGGCGAGTTGCAATTCCCGGACGTGATAAAGGGCATTACCGATGCATCGACGACGCGCAACTGCGCGACACCACGCACACGCAACTCACTATCGACGACCGCCATCGCATCATCAACCCGTCCCATCTTGCACGTGCCCACCGGATGGAAAATCGTCGTGCCGATGTCACCGGAAGCCTGTGCCAACTCCTCATCCGTTTGCCATCGCTCGCCTGGCTTGTGCTCTTGCGGCACATAGCGCTGCAGTGCCGGTGCCGCGGCGATGCGACGCGTCAGCCGCAGTGAGTCGGCGGCCACCTTGCGGTCTTCCGGCGTCGACAGGTAGTTGGTCGTGATCTTCGGTGCGACATGCGAGTCGGCGCTGGCAATGCGCACATGGCCACGCGCCGTCGGGCGCAGGTTGCAGACACTGGCCGTAAATGCCGGGAACGGATGAAGCGGTTCGCCGAAGCGTTCGAGCGACAGCGGTTGCACGTGATACTGGATATTCGCGGTCGCCTGCGACGGATCGGAGCGCGCGAACAATCCGAGTTGCGACGGCGCCATTGCCATGGGACCGCTGCGCTTGAACGCATATTCGAGTCCGATGCGCAGCTTGCCATGCCAACTGTTGGCCAGCGTGTTAAGCGTCTTCACGCCCTGCACCTTGTACACCATCCGGATCTGCAAATGGTCTTGCAGGTTTTCACCCACACCGGGCGCATCAACCTGCACAGGAACGCCATGCTGCGCCAGCAGTGCCGAGGGTCCGATACCGGACAGTTGTAGAATCTGCGGCGAACCAATTGCCCCGGCACACAGCGCCGTTTCACGCACTGCCTCGGCATGCCACTGCCTTCCGCCGCCACTAAACTCGACGCCCGTGCAACGTGCGCGACCATCGATGGTTTCCAGTCGCAGCTTGTTCACATGGCAGCCGGTCATGATCGTCAGGTTCCCGCGCCGCATGGCCGTCCGCAAGAATGCCTTCGCCGTATTCCAGCGTATGCCACTCTTCTGGTTGACGTCGAAGTAGCCACAACCCTCGTTGTCGCCCGTATTGAAATCATCAGAATTGGGAATGCCCGTCTGGCGCGCCGCTTCGCGAAAAGCGTCAAGGATGTCCCAACGCAGCCGCTGCTTTTCCACGCGCCACTCGCCACCCGCGCCATGGAAGGCACTGGCCCCGCCGTGATAGTCCTCGGTGCGCAGGAACAGCGGCAACACATGGTCCCAGCGCCAGCGATCGTCACCCGTCGCTTCGGCCCAGCGATCATAGTCAGCCCGCTGGCCCCGCATGTAGATCATGCCGTTGATCGACGAGCAGCCTCCCAACACTTTGCCACGCGGGTAGAGAAGGCTGCGGCCGTTCAGACCCGCATCTGCTTCTGTGCGGAAGCGCCAGTCCGTGCGCGGGTTATCAATGCAATACAGATAGCCGACCGGAATATGGATCCACAGGTAATCATCCTTGGCACCGGCTTCGATCAACAGTACCGACTTGCCCAAGTCTTGGGTGAGTCGGTTGGCCAGCACGCAGCCCGCCGTGCCGGCGCCGATGATGATGTAGTCGTAAGTGCCCGCGGATTGTGGCGACAGCGCCGGCGTCGCTTGTGATGCGTTGCGCGATGACATGAGTGACCTCGTCTACTTCGCCACCGGCATCGTGAACTCGGCACCCTTGCCTATCGATTCCGGCCAGCGCTGCATGACGGACTTGTAGCGCGTGTAGAAACGTATGCCCTCTTCGCCGTAGACATGTGTATCGCCGAACAGAGAGCGTTTCCAGCCGCCAAACGAATGCCAGGCCATGGGCACCGGGATGGGCACATTCACGCCGACCATACCGACCTCGATGCGGCGGGAGAATTCACGCGCTGTATTCCCGTCGGAGGTGAATACCGACACGCCATTGCCGAATTCATGCGCATTGATCAGATTGATTGCTGCCGCCAGGTCCGGCACACGCACTACGCACAGTACCGGGCCGAAAATCTCTTCACGGTAGATCGTCATCTCCGGCGTCACCTTATCGAACAGCGAGCCACCGAGGAAGAAGCCCTGTTCATGACCCGGCACTTTCAAGCCCCGTCCATCCACCAGCAATCGGGCTCCTGCCTGCAGCCCTTGGTCGATATACGCCTCTATCTTGGCTTTATGTGCTGCTGTCACCACCGGACCCATTTCGGCGTCAGCATCCATGCCATTCAGAACCTTCAGCGCCTTCACGCGCGGCACCAATGCATCGACCAGCTGATCAGCCACGCCGCCAACGGCGACAGCCACCGAAATCGCCATGCACCGCTCACCTGCTGAACCGTAGGCCGCACCGATCAGTGCATCTACCGCCTGGTCGAGGTCGGCGTCCGGCATCACCACCAGATGGTTCTTCGCGCCGCCCAGCGCCTGCACACGCAACGGGTAGGCTCCCTTGCGCCGACTGCCTTCGTTGTAAATGTATTCCGCGATGGGTGTCGAGCCGACGAAAGACACGGCCTTCACATCCGGATGCTGCAGCAAGGTATCGACCGCCAGCTTGTCCCCCTGAACCACGTTGAACACGCCATCCGGCAAACCCGCTTGCCGGAAAAGGTCGGCCAGCATCAATGACGGTGACGGGTCACGTTCCGACGGCTTGAGCACGAAGGTATTGCCGCAACCAATGGCAATCGGTGCCATCCACAACGGCACCATCACGGGGAAGTTGAACGGCGTGATGCCGGCAGTGACACCAAGCGGCTGGCGCAGTTGCCAATTGTCGATGCCGCCACCAATATTGTCGGTGTACTGGGTCTTTAGCAGCTGCGGCAATCCGCAGGCAAACTCGACGATCTCCAGCCCGCGTACCACTTCGCCTTTCGCATCGCTGAATACCTTGCCATGTTCACGAGTGATCGCGGCAGCCAGATCGTCATGGTGCTTCTCGATGAGTTCCTTGAATTTAAACAGCACCCGAGCTCGTTTCAACGGTGCGGTGTCGGCCCAGCTAGGCGCAGCGGCCGATGCGGCGGCCACCGCAGCATTGACTTCGTCGGCACTGGCTAACGCGACCTGCGTGACCGCTTCGCCAGTGGCCGGGTTATACACCGACTGGCTGCGCCCGCTTTTCGACGACACGAACTGACCATTGATGAAATGACCAATGCCGGCATCACCTTGTCTCATCCGGAATCCTTGTAATTTTTTTGTTTACGTACCTTTGCAGCAGCTTACGCCGGATCACGCAGGCAATCCAATGAGAGATCTTCAAGCGAGGCTGCAACTTTACACATGATAAACGTTGGCGTCGCGCCGGCCTGTCATGGCGAAGGGCCTGGCATCGTGAACTCGGACTAGCCCTTGTGGACACGGCTGGGGATAAGCCTGCCGGATAAAGTGGATAAGCCGGGAGAAATCGCCAACCCGATTTTTTGTCCACGATCTGTCCTGTGCTGGCACAAGGTCTATTCAGGATTTATCTTTGCTGCAAGCGATTGAACATCAAAGGAAAAAGAGAGTTATCCACAGAAAGGACCCTGCTTTATCAATTACTACCAAATATAAATACAAGCTTTAAAGAACAAGATGGATTGAATTTTGCAGACACTTCATCAAATCAATGTGTGGATAAAGCTATGGATAAGTCGGGAACAGTTTGTGAATAATCGCATTGCCAACGCTATTAAAAAGGCAGGCCCCGGAAAACAACCAAAGATGCGGGCAAAAAAAGAGCCGGACATGCCGGCTCCAGACTTCTGGCGGATGAGGCGCTGCGGGTCGGCGTAACCCGCAGGCGGTCATTCGGGATTGTTGACGTGGCTGGCAAAGGGCGACAGCATGCCCGAGTTCGTGAATTGCTCGCGCAACCAGCGATGGCCTGGACTGCGTGCATCTCGTTCATGCCACAACATGTCGATATGCACTTCAGGCAAGTTGAATGGCAATTGTTTGGCCACCAGGTGATTGGTCATGCCGGTGGCTTCGATCAGGTGACGTGGCAACACCATCAGCAGGTCGGAGGCTGCGACCACCTTGCCGGCCGTGAAAAACTGGTTCACGGTCAGCAGGATGCGGCGCTCGCGTCCCAGCGTCAGGAGGGCGTCATCGACTAGGCCACGGGCGCGTCCGGAAAAACTCACCAGCAGGTGGTTGGCGTCACAATATCGATCGACCGTCAATTCTTCATCGGCCAGCGGATGGTTCTTGCGCATCACGCAGACATATTGACCCGCATACAGCCGCTCATGACGTATCGGTGTATCAGTGGCGCCTTGTAGCTGTGCCACGACTCCCGGGAAGAAACCAATCGCCAGGTCGATATCGCCGCGCAGCAGCTGCGGACGCGGCTCGCGCGTCGTCAGCGGCACCATACGGATGTCGATGCCGGGTGCTTCGCTTTCAATCAGGCGTACCAGCGGTGGCAGCAGCAGGCCGGCTGTGGCATCAGCCATCGCCATCCGGAAGGTCACATTGGCTTTGGCCAGTTCAAAGCTGCGCGGTGCAACCGCTTCTTCAAGATCGGCCAAGGCGCGGCGCACGGCAGGCCAGATCGATTCTGCGCGCGCGGTCGGCTTGACGCCGTGCGCGGTACGAATCAACAGTTCGTCGCCGAGTGCATCGCGCAGGCGCTTGACAGCATTCGACACCGCTGGCTGCGTCATCGCCAGGCGGTTGGCGGCGCGGGTCAGGTTTTGCTCGGTCATCACTGCATCGAATACCCGCAGCAAATTCAGGTCGAGAGTCAGAAAGCTCATGGTGATCGGGATATCCGTGGATACCCGAAAGATATACCATAAATCTATCGCTAATATAAAGAATTGAAATTATGCGTATATCATCTTCGGCTTTATACTGCGCCGCAACAAACGTATTTCCGGAGCCATCATGCAAAACTTCTTCGTCGCTGCATCCGACACCTTCAAGCCCTTCTTTTTCAGCTTCCAGAACCCGTTCATGGCCTTGCTGAAGAACTCTGGCAGTGCGAGTGCCGACGCTGCCCGGGAGCGCTTTGAGACTGTTAGCAGCCTGCAGCGCATGGCGCGTGAGGTCGAATACAGCCAGCCTGGCCTGGCGGCTGAGCTGCGCTATTTCGCTTCGAAGTCTTAATCTTCTTTTGCTGCCCGCAGGCGAGCAAAACGCCTGCCGATCAGCAGCACGCCGACACCGGCAGTAGCGATGATGTGGGCCGTGCCCACCGGTGCCAGCAACGCGCCACCCAGTGCGACGCCCGCCGCCTGTCCTAAGAAAAAGCAGGATGCGAAGGCCGCCACCGCAGCGCCACGGCGCTGCGGCGCCATTTGCGTCGCGTTGATCTGCAGCGTGTTGTGCATCATGTAGAAGCCAAGGCCGAACAGCAAGCAGGCCGGGACGGCCAGCCACCATACCGGCGCATAGGCCACCACGACCATCGGCAGCGCCATCATCACCGCGCCATGTCGGATCAGCCCGACTTCGCCGAAGCGCTTGATCATCTGCCGCGAGCGCAGCGCAAAAACAAAGCCACCGAAGCCAAACAGCATCACCAGGCTGCCCGCAGCCGCGAGGGACATCCCATGGACCTGATGCAGATGCGATGGAATGAAAGCCAGCGCACCGTAGACCAGCGCGCCTTCGATCATTACCGTCGCCAGGACCTTGCGCGCCCAAGGCACCTCCACTACCTTGCGGAATTCACCGATCAGCCGCACCACTGCACCGCCTTCTGCCTTGTGCAATTGCTTCGCCTGTTCGGGGAGGCGCTGGTTCATCCGGATCAGGTAGATGCCGGTCATGAAGAACGACGTAGCGATAAGGAAGAAAGGCGCGCGCCAGTTCAGGTAATCCGCCGCAATGCCGCCAAGCACGATGCCTGACGACAGCCCGAGGATTTGCCCGATCAGGAAACGCGCCAGCACGGACTGCCGGTCTTCATAAGTCACCACATCACCGATCCATGCCATCGATAGCGGAATGATCGACGCGCAGGTCGCGCCAGCCAGCGCACGCGCAACCAGCAATGATGAAAAATTGGGAACCAGTCCGCAGGCCAGCGCCGTGATCGCACAGGCCAGGCTACCCCATGCGATCACCAGGTATTTGCCATAGCGGTCGCCGAGTGGTCCGAACAACAATTGCGACACGCCATAGGCCACACCGAACACGGTGATTGCCAATGCCGCCGTACCGAGCGTGACATCGAAGTCGGCCGCCAGCCTGACCAGCATTGCATCAGTGGTCCGCATCGACATGCCGCTGCCGAACGAGCCAAAGGACAATGCGATGATGGCTGCGGGCGGGATCACGCTTGCTGTCGCATGCGCTGTATCAGGGGTGGATCGGGCTTGGCTGAGAGTCATGAAATCGTCACGGAAAAATCAAAGGGAGCGCCGGCTTTCGAAATGGCGCTGGTCACCACTCACGGGATCGCGGAATGCAATCGAGCGGGCCAGAAGTTTCAGTGGCGATGAAAAATCATCGCCCTTGCAAGGCAGCGCCACCGGATAGAAACCATCGTTAATAATGGGTATGCCCAGCGTATTCATGTGGATGCGCAGCTGGTGCATCTTGCCTGTCTCCGGGAGCAGTCGGTACAGCGCGTGCGGGCCGCGTCGCTCGATCAGCTCGACGCGAGAGAACGCATTGGGTTCGCCCTCCACTTCGCGCACGCGGAAGAATTGTTCGTCACGCTCGATGCGGCTGCTGACATCGATGGGCAGCGACAAATCCTCGCGCCACGGCGCGAGTGCTTCATAGACTTTGTGGATTTGCCGAAAGCGGAACAGAGATTGCCATACGCTGCGCGTGGCCGGGTCGACCGAAAACAGCATCACGCCAGCTGTCTCGCGGTCGAGCCGATGAATCGGGGTCAAGGTGTCAATGCCGGTCTTTCGCTTGAGTCTGACCAGCAAAGTCTCGTGCAGAAACCGCCCACCGGGCGTCACGGGCAGGAAGTGAGGTTTGTCGACCACCAGCAGCTGTTCATCCTGATGAAGGATCACTTCGTCAAAAGGGATGGGCGTCTCTCCGGTACGTTCGCGGTAATAAAACAGGCAAGCGCCACCTCGGAACGCATCGTCGTATTGCACGGCCTTGCCCTGCTCATCGACCACTTCGCCACGCCGCATTCGATCGCGCCAGCTGTCCGCGCTCACCATCGGGAATCGATGCGCGAGATAAGCGCCCAGGCTTTCCCAGCGTTCGTGGGGCAGCCAGGCCAAGCTGGGAGCGATGCCGTCTCGGACGGGCAGCGGGCGTTGAAGCTTCATGCGCGATCAGTTCGATTAGTGAGCGCATGATACCGCTGATGTACCACATCGCTGCATTGCAGGCGTACAAAGACCGCCTACATCGCAGTCATGTCCGCGAAGCTTGCGCGCGGACGAAAAAAACGGCCGGGACAACCGGCCGCTTGATGCCCCGCCCGCCAATGGGCGGGGCCGCGCATGGCGTCAACGCATCAGGACGACAGTCGTTGCGCGATGCGTGCCTTGACCTGTTCCAGTTCGGACGGCAAGCGGTGGCGAAGCTTGTCGAACAGTTCGTCATGCAGCGCCAACTCGGCTTGCCATGCATCGATCTCGATTGACGTGATGCGTGCATACGCGTCGGCGCCGAACTCGATGCCATCCCACGGCAGGTCGTCGTAACGCGGTGTGACGCCGAAGATATTTTCGTCGCCACCCGCATTACCGGCGATTCGGTCCAGCATCCACTTCAGCACGCGCATGTTGTCGCCGAAGCCGGGCCAGATGAACTTGCCGTTGTCATCGGTGCGGAACCAGTTCACGCAGAAGATCTTGGGCTGCTGCGCGCCGGCGGCGGCCACACGCTCGCCGATCGACAGCCAGTGCGCAAAATAGTCGCTCATGTTGTAGCCGATGAAGGGCAGCATCGCGAATGGGTCGCGGCGCACCACGCCCTGCTGGCCAGCCGCTGCAGCGGTGGTTTCGGAGCCCATGGTCGCGGCCATGTACACACCCTCGATCCAGTCGCGGGCTTCGGTCACCAGCGGCACGGTGGTCGAGCGGCGGCCACCGAAGATGAAGGCCGAGATCGGCACGCCGGCTGGATCATCCCACGACGGGTCCAGCACCGGATTTTGTGTGGCCGACACGGTGAAGCGGGCGTTCGGATGGGCTGCCTTGCGGCCGGTCTCGGCCGCGATCTGCGGCGTCCAGTCCTTGCCCTGCCAGTCGATCAGGTGGGCCGGCGCTTCCTTGCTCATGCCCTCCCACCAGACGTCGCCATCGTCGGTCAGCGCGACGTTGGTGAAGATGACATTGGCTTCCAGCGAGGCCATGCAGTTCGCATTGGTCTTCGCATTGGTACCCGGCGCGACGCCGAAATAACCGGCTTCGGGGTTGATCGCGTACAGGCGGCCATCCTTGCCCGGCTTGATCCAGGCGATGTCATCGCCGATGGTGGTGATCTTCCAGCCATTCAGGCCCGTCGGCGGAATCAGCATCGCGAAGTTGGTCTTGCCGCAAGCCGAAGGGAACGCCGCCGCGACATAGTGCTTGTCACCGGCCGGCGATTCGACGCCGAGGATCAGCATGTGCTCGGCCAGCCAGCCCTGGTCGCGGCCCATGGTTGATGCGATGCGCAGCGCAAAGCACTTCTTGCCCAGCAGCGCATTGCCGCCGTAGCCGGAGCCGAAGGACCAGATTTCCCGGGTCTCGGGGTAGTGGACGATATATTTGGTCGGATTGCAGGGCCACGGCACGTCAGCCTGGCCCGCCGACAGCGGTGCGCCGACGGTGTGAACGCAGGGCACGAACTCGCCGTGCTCGCCCAGTACGTCATACACGGCCTTGCCCATGCGGGTCATGATGCGCATGTTGACCGCCACATACGGCGAGTCTGACAGTTCGACGCCGATGTGCGCGATCGGCGAGCCCAGCGGGCCCATCGAGAACGGCACCACGTACATTGTGCGGCCGCGCATGCAGCCTTCGAACAGGCCATGCAAGGTGGCGCGCATCTCGGCCGGTGCGACCCAGTTGTTGGTCGGGCCGGCGTCTTCCTGCTTTTCCGAGCAGATGAAAGTGCGGTCTTCCACGCGCGCGACGTCGGACGGATCCGAATTGGCCAGATAGCTGTTCGGGCGCTTGGCCTGGTTCAGCTTTTTCATGGTGCCGGCGGCGACCATTTGGGCGCACAGGCGGTCGTATTCTTCTTGCGAACCGTCGCACCAGACAATCTGGTCCGGGGTCGTCAGGGCGGCGATTTCCGCTACCCAGGCAACCAGTTTCTGGTTCTTCACGTAGTCGGGGGCGTTGACCGGCTTAATGCCGGCCATAGCGGGCTGATTCATGAAAACTACCTCCATGCAATGAAGCTTGCCTGGCCGGCAGGATCGTCGTCAGCTTGTGGCGACCCGGGATCGACACAGGGCGCGATGGGCAGCGCAAAGGACGGCGGGTGTACGGCGGTCTTGTCGAATGCGGCGGTATTTCCGCATAGCACGCCCGGCGGGTGATGTGGCCGGCGTGCTTGGGGCGCAGCTGTCTCGGATTAAAATGAAATGAAAGCGAAACGAAATCTGGTCGGGGGATTTTACTCCCCTCACCTTGGCGACCTGCCTGCTTTCGGTCAAAACAGTAGGGACAATCGGTCAAAAGCCAAAACTAATTGCTGGCAAAATTCTATAAATACCCGACAAAATTGCCTAAAAATTGGCAATTCGAAAAATTTCTTCTAAGCAAGTCGTCCGCGCCATCCGCATGGATTCCCCACTCAAGATTGCCATTCTGGACGATTATCAGGACGCCGTTCGCCACCTGCCCTGCTTCAACTTGCTGGAAGGGCTGAACGTCAAGGTCTTCAACCACGGTGCGCGCGGGCTGGGACAGTTGGCGATCCGGCTCGCGCCGTTTGACGTACTGGTGCTGATCCGGGAGCGAACACGGATCGATCGCGCGCTGCTGGCGCGCTTGCCCAATCTGAAAATGATCTGCCAGACGGGCCGGGTCGGCGTTCATATCGATGTCGACGCTGCGCGTGAACGCGGCATCAGGGTCGTTGACGGCCCGGGCGACCCGGTCGCCACCGCCGAGCTGACCTGGGCACTGGTGCTGGCAGGCAGCCGCCATGTGCTGCAATACGCCGGCTTGCTGCGGCAAGGGCTGTGGCAAGCTTCGTCCATGCGCCCCGAGCGAAGCCGCATCGGCCGCGCCGTCAATGGCAGGACGCTGGGAATCTGGGGCTATGGTCGCATTGGCCAGCGTGTCGCCCGCTATGCGCAAGCCTTTGGCATGCACGTGATGGTCTGGGGCAGCGACGAAGGCCGGGCACGCGCACGCAGCGATGGCCTGATGGTCGCTGACAGTCGTGCCGATTTCTTTGCTCGCGCCGATGTCCTGACGCTGCACCTGCGGCTGTCGGACGGCACGCGCCACCTGATCACGGCCGACGACCTGGCGCTGATGAAACCCGACGCGCTGCTGGTCAACACCAGCCGCGCTGAATTACTGGTGCCGGGTGCACTGGAGGCTGCGCTGCAGGCGGGCCGTCCCGGCGCTGCGGCGATCGATGTATTCGAGACTGAGCCGCTGCCGGCGACAGCTTCTTTGCTGCAACTGGAGAACCTGATCGCAACCCCCCACCTCGGCTATGTCGAACAGGACAGCTATGAGATGTATTTCCGGCCCTTGTTCGAAGCGATTGTCAGCGATGCAAAAGAACGGGGTTCGGCCTGATTGTCTTGCTAACGCATCACGGCGACCAAACCAACAGCCTTCAAACCGACCAACCTGGCGCCACACGGCTTACCGCACCATGAAGATCATCAGCGTTAACACCGGCATCGTCGCCCCCTTGTTCGTGAAAGCCGACGGCAATGCGCAGAACGTGCAATCGGCGATACGCAAGCAAGCCGTTGCGGGCAAGGTCGCCGTGCGGCCGCTGGGCCTGAGCGGCGACGAGCAGGCCGACCAGTCGGTCCATGGCGGATTGGAGAAAGCGGTCTACGCTTACCCGAGCGAGCATTACGCGTTCTGGCAAGCAGAGGCCGAACGCGTTTTCAGGCAAGCCGTCACATTATTGCCCGGTGCGCTAGGCGAAAACCTCACTACCGAAGGCTTGCTTGAACAAGATTTGTGGGTGGGCGACCGTTTGCAAGCAGGCGCGCTGCTGCTCGAGGTCACCGAGCCACGCCAGCCTTGCTACAAGTTCGGCGCACGCATGGGTTACCCGCATGCGATCAAACAGATGCTTCAGTCCGGCTATTCGGGGATTTACCTGAAAGTCGTGCAGCCGGCCGATGTCGAGGCCGGCATGGCTTTGCAACTGATTCCCGGCGCACGGGAGGTCTCGATCGCCTCGATCAACGCTCGGCGTTTGAAGGGGCGCCAGCGGGATCTGTTTTAGGCAATATGGCGTTGCGCGATGGTGTGTGGACAGCGTGGCGCCCGCGTCGCCACAGTCCACCCCAACCGGGCGGCCATGACAGAGCCGGCCCCGCATAGGGCGCGACCTGACTGTGCAGCGGGATCACCGGCAGGTAATCGGGCAGCGTTCCATCGTGGCTGTCCCATCCCAGCGTATAGGTGTAGTTCGGCAGCAGCGCATCGCAGACCTCGGCGAACCACGCGGTGTGGTCTTCATCGCGACCCAGCGCGCGTGACAATCCGTGCGGATCGAACTTCGCCAGCGCCTGCAGCAATTCCTGCGCGCTTGCGCCGGGCGCGTCGCCCCAGCCCAGCACCGGGTTCAGGTTGTACTCCGCGCCCGAGCCATACCAGCCTTCGCGCCACGGGCGCGATACCCAATCGCGCGGCCCGGTAAACAGATGCCAGCGCCAGTGCAGTCCTGAAGGCTTGGGCCAGCTGTACAGGTACAGCCGCTGGTAACCTGCCTTGTGCAACTCGCGCATCATCGCCATCAGCCGTCCATGCGGCATGCGCTCCGGTGGCGAGCGCCGGAATGCGATGGGCTCGCCATCGGCATGCTGTACCTGGTCGCACGACAAATTCAGGTCCAACGTGCGTCCTTCGCCGCCAAAGCGCGCAGAGATCCAGCCAGTCATCAGGTTGACGGACGTGATCACGCCGTAGCCGCGATAGCGATGAAAAATGACGGTGCCGGGTGCGATGGGTTTCATGGGTCGCGCGAGACAATTGCTGGCGTGGCGGGTGCGGGAAAAGTCAAAACAGCGGCCAGTGTAACGGCAGACTCTGACAGAGTGAAAAGAGAATATTTGTTCGGTCGACGGAACTATTCAGCGCGATGACTGAGTGTCGTCGAATACGATCATGACAAACCAGCATGTGATTTCGCGCAGTGTCACATATGAAATTACGATGCAAGTCCATCTTGTCTCGGATGGCGGGCAGCCCGGACTTTCGTCGCTCGGGCTGTCCAGCAATTTAGGAGTGGGTCCCTGGTGTCCCACTCCATTTTTTTGCCCGCAATTTTGGCAGTCGCTATTCAGGCCGCGCTATCATGGGAAAAATTTTTCAGCATCTTGACCATGAGCCTGCGCATCATCGCCACCGGCGGCACTTTCGACAAGCACTACGATCCTTTGACGGGCCATCTTTATTTCCGTGACAGCGTACTCCCCGGCGCACTGAAGCGCGCGCGGATTGCGCAGGATTGCGTGTTCGAAGCCTTGCTCGCGCTCGACTCGCTCGACATGCTGGACGAACACCGCAAACAAGTGCTGCAGTCCTGCCAGCGCTCGACAGAAGATCACATCGTCATCGTGCATGGCACCGACACCATGCGCGAGACCGCGGCGGTGCTGGGTGCGGCGCAGCTGAACAAGACCATCGTTCTGACCGGCGCCATGGTGCCCTACCTGGTCGATGAGTCCGATGCGTTCTTTAATCTCGGTTTTGCGTGCGCGGCCGCGCGACTGTCGAAGCCGGGTGTTTACATCGCGATGAACGGCCAGCTGTTCGATTGGGATAATGTGAAAAAAAATCGCGAACAGGGTTGCTTCGAAGCGCTGCGCTGAACCCGCCGACGCCGGCAGGGTCAAAATCCCGCTGCGTCAGCAGCGCAGGGAGTTGCATGGTGGCCGGAAGCGTGTCCCTTCAGCACGCGCCGGCGGAGCGCGTGTATGGCGGCACCATCCGTATTCACGCTGCCCGTGCGGCGGCTGTTCTTGTCGGCGAGCGCTGCACTGCTGTCGGCTTGTGGCGGCATCGATCATCCCACCGAACCTGATGCAGCGCAGTTGACAGCCATGGAGGCCGGCGCGCCGGCCGCGTCTGGAAACGTCGCCCTTGACGGCATCACCTGGTTGAATTTTCGCCGCGCACAAGCCGATTTGCCTGCGCTGTCACGCGATGAGCGGCTTGATCTTGCGGCGTCACGCCACGCAAACTATCAGCAGTCGAACGACGTCGTCACACACGACGAAGACAGCCGCAAGCCTGGTTTTTTTGCGACGACGGCGTCTGAGCGCTTGCGTGCTGCGGATTTCCCTTTGCTCGCCACGGCGTTCGCCGATGGCGAAGTGATTGCCGCCACCGGGACGTCGGATGGGTTCGCCGCTGTCGAAGGTTTGCTGGGTGCGATCTACCATCGCTATGTCGTGCTGGAACCCATGTTCAATGCAGCCGGGGCCGGTGCTGCGCATCGCGACGGCAGCTTCTACTGGCTGACGATGAACTTGGTCGGACTCGAGGGCTCGGCGGGCATCGCCAAAGGCAGTGTCGCGGTCTGGCCGTTGCCATCGCAAAAAAACGTGCGTACCAACTTCTTCAGTGACCAGGAAACGCCGGATCCCGTACCGGAGGCCGATGAAGTCGGCTATCCGGTCAGCGTTCACGCGAACCTGATTTCAGTCATGCGCGTCGATAGCTTCACGCTCAGCGATGCGGACGGACAGGCCATCGCAGTGCGCCAGATGAATTCGGCCGTCGATCGCGACACGCCGCCGTCGGCTGCCGCCATCATTCCGATTCGCCCCTTGCACAACGGCACGACCTACATCGTGAATTTTACCGGCCATGTCGACGAGCAAGTCGTCGAGCGCAGCTGGCAATTCACCACGCGCTGAGCTTCAGATAGAGCTCGGGCAGCCGCTGCGGCAGCTGCTCGACACAGTCAATCAATAGATAGTGATGTGCGCCGAAGATTTTTTGGACGTAAGCCTCGGCGCCGGGATCAACCGACACGCAAAATACGGGCGTGCCCTCGGCATTCGAGCGTGCGACCGCACGTGCGGCATCATGCACCAGCAGCCCCGGATGGAAGACGTCGATGTCGTGTGGCTCACCATCTGTCAGCACGATGATCAGCCGTTGCGTCGAGCGTGACTTCTGCATCAGTCGGCTTGCATGGCGGATCGCCGCGCCCAGTCGCGTCGATAGCGCACCGTCAACGGAGCCGATGCGGCCGAGGATCTTGTCATCCATCGCCTGGCCGAATTCCTTGAAGCGCAGGTAATTCACTTCATGCCGCCCATTCGAGCGAAAGCCGTGGATGGCCAGTTGGTCGCCCCCCTGCGCAATCGCATCGCCCAACAGTACGCTGCTTTCCCGGATCAGAGAGAGCAGCGTGACGGGGCTGCCCTTCACCAAGGTACCGGTGGCTGAAGCCTGCTTTGCCATGAGCGCTTCGTTGGTTGATGCCGACAGGTCGAGCAGCAACAACACCGACAGGTCAGGCTTTTGCAGCCGCGTGCGTCGATGCAAGCGCAGTTCCGGGGCGATGCCGCTGCGCAGGTCGGCCTGCAGCCTGACCAGTGCATCAAGCTCGAACGCGTCACCGTCTTGTTGCCGCCTCAGTCGTTGCGGCCGGCCCTGCTTGCGGGCATGCAGCAGCTGGGCCAGCCGGGCCGATAGCACTGCGTGGCGCGCAAGGGTATCGCGCAGGGTCGCGGTGTCCACCACCGGAGGAACCTGTTCGATGACACGGCACCAGTTCGGCCGGAAAATACCGATGCGCTGGTCCCATTCGGGATAGGTCGGATGATCGAAGTCTGTGCCACCCTGCTCGTCGGGTGGGCCTGCCACTTCGCGCGGACGCAAGCCCTGTTCGTCGGGGGCGTTGTCATCGGCGGCTGGCACGGCCTGCGTTGCATCATCGTGGACATGAAAGCCGTGGTCGTCGATCCGGGTCTCTTCTGGCGGTGCTTCGCTATCCCACAAGTACAAGTTGTCGTCGCGGTACAGTGGCTCCACCAGATAGGACTTCGCATTGAATTGCACGCGCATCTGGCCAAGGTCATTGCCGAGCTGCGACCCGATTTCACGCAAGACCTGCGGATTGCTTCCGTGCCGCTGCGATTCGCGGAAGTGCCGCACGCCTTTCATGACCCATGGGTTGTCGTCGATACGTTGCGGGTCGAGCAGCGCATGCGCGAGCCGAATCAACAGCGCTTCGGCGCTGGTGCCATCGCGGCCACGGTGATCGAAAAATTTCAGCCACAGCCGGCGCAGGCCCGGCATGTCGCTGATGGCCAGCAGTTCGACGCGAGCATCCTCCAGCACCCCGATGATCGCCAGCTGCACCGGCTTGAGCTGCTGGCGCTCGAAGCGGCTGGTGGAGTACGCGGCATGCGCGGCTGCATGGGCCGCTGCGGCCCGGTACAGGTCGCGCAGCAAAGGGCCACGGTGCGAGTGATACTGATGCGGCAGGTGGATCCCGTGCTCGGACAGGAACGGCCGCAGCTGTGTGTTCCTTTCACATGGCCGCAGCTTGAATTCGCGCCGCCACAACGCGCGCAGGTAATAGCGCAGGCCAAGACGGGCCTGTTCCAACCCGTATGGCGCAGACGGCGCGGGCTGTAAGGCTGTCGTCATTCGAAATAACCAAGCACGACATTTTCCAGCGCATCAAGCATGTCGGGGTCATCACTGATCGGCTGCACCAGCGCCATGCGGCAAGCAGCGACCGGGGCAATGCCCTTGCCGATCAGCGTGGCGGCGTAGATCAGCATCCGGGTTGATGCGCCCTCATCCAGCCCGTGGCCCTTCAGGTTGCGCATCTTGGCGCCGATGGCTACCAGTTTTTCCGCGACATTTTGCGGCACGCAGCCTTCGTGCATCACGATGTCGCACTCGGCTGAGGGTGCCGGGTAATGGAAGTCGAGCGCGACGAAGCGCTGTTTGGTCGACGGCTTGAGGTCTTTCAGCATGCGCTGATATCCCGGGTTGTACGAGATCACCAGCTGGAACTCCGGGTGCGCGTGCACCAGTTCATTCTTGCGATCGAGCGACAGGCTGCGACGCGCATCCGTCAGCGGGTGAATGGCGACCACCGTGTCTTGCCGTGCTTCGACCACTTCATCGAGATAGCAGATCGCCCCGGCACGCGCAGCCAGCGTCAGCGGGCCATCCTGCCAATAGGTGCCACTCGCATCAAGCAGGAAGCGGCCGATCAGGTCGCTGGCGGTAGTGTCTTCATTGCAGGACACGGTCACCAGCGGACGGCCGAGCCGCCAGGCCATGTGTTCGACGAAGCGGGTTTTGCCGCAACCCGTCGGGCCTTTCAGCATCAACGGCAGGCGTGCTGCATAGGCAGCCTCGAATTGCGCAATCTCGTCGCGCACCGGCAGGTAGTAGGGCTCGTCCGCGATCCGGTATTGGTCGATCAGGGTGTGATCGGCGTTGCGGGTCGGTGTCGGACGGGTGTCAGGCGCAAGTCCCGGTGTGACGACGGCGGCGGCGTGCAGCATGACGACTCCAAAAAAAACCGCCGGCCAGGGGTAGGCATGCTGTCATGCCTATCCCGCCCCGGGCCGGCGTCTACGAAGGACGTAAAAATCGTTCGCCAGAACGAGAGGAAAAACCTTATCTGTGAACCTTGTCGGCCTGATTGGGAATGCCCGGGATCGGGCATTCGTCGGTGCCGACCGTGGGCCGGGTGATGGATTCGACCATCTCGCGCGTGCCGTCCGGGTCGTTGACCCATTTGGCGTAGAACTCGTACGGGCACGCAGCGACGCCCTTGTCGTCTTCGCCGGAGTTGATCTTGCCGGTATAGCCGCGATGCAGCAGCTTGAACAGGTGGTTCTCGGACTGCATGTTCTTGCGCGCGTCCCGGATCAGCGAGGTCGACAGCTGCGCGTACTGGATGCCCATCTCCTCTTCGCCGCATTCGCCCATCGTGCGTCCGTCGAAACCGATGATGGCCGAGTGGCCGAAGTACGAGTACACGCCGTCGAAGCCGGCCGCGTTCGCCACGGCAACATAGCTGTTGTTGGCCCAGGCCATCGCCTTGGCCATCAGCACCTGCTGGTCCTTGGCCGGGTACATATAGCCCTGGCAGCGCACGATCAGCTCGGCGCCTTTCATTGCGCAATCGCGCCAGATTTCAGGGTAGTTGCCGTCGTCGCAGATGATCAGGCTGATCTTCAAGCCTTTCGGGCCTTCCGACACGTACGTGCAGTTGCCGGGGTACCAGCCTTCGATCGGTACCCAGGGCATGATCTTGCGGTACTTCTGCACGATCTCGCCCTTGTCGTTCATCAGGATCAGGGTGTTGTAAGGCGCCTTGTTCGGGTGCTCTTCATGGCGTTCGCCGGTCAGCGAGAACACGCCCCACACCTTGGCCGAGCGACAGGCTTCGGCGAAGATCTCCGTCTCTTCGCCCGGCACCGCTGCCGCGGTATCGTACATCTCCTTGGCGTCGTACATGATGCCGTGGGTCGAATACTCCGGGAAAATCACCAGGTCCATGCCCGGCAGGCCGACCTTCATGCCCTTGATCATGTCTGCGATGTTGCGCGCGTTGGCCAGTACTTCGGCCTTGGTGTGCAGGCGCGGCATTTTGTAATTTACGACGGCGACGCCGACGGTATCCTTGCTGCTCGAAATATCACCGTGATACATGCGATTCTCCCTTTGAAGTTCGGTGGTGCTGCGTGACGGAGCGCGTCTCCATCACGGCGCGTTACGAACAAAGGTAATCGAATCGCACGAATTTTCGGATGCGTCATTCGACGTATCCGTGAAACGACGCAGGGCGCGTTGGCCCCCCGGCGGGCCGGCTTGGGTCAGGCCATGCGGCGCGCCGCGACCAGTGCGGCCGCTGCTGCCCGCGTCTCGACGCCGAGCTTCACGTAGATGTGCTCGAGGTGCTTGTTCACGGTGCGCGGACTCATGCCCAGGATCTCGCCGATGTCGCGGTTGGTCTTGCCTTTTGCAACCCAACCCAGCACGTCGGTTTCGCGCGGCGTCAGTTGGTACTGGTCGAGGTTGGGCGAGGCTGCGATGACTTTCATCGCCTGCGTGATCATGCGCGCGGTGCGGATGTGCGTCGCGACCCGGGCCAGCACCTCGGCCGGGTCGATGGGCTTGGTCACGTAGTCGATGCCACCCGATGCAAAGCCCTTCACCACATGCTCAGTCTCGGTCAGGCCGGTCATGAAAATCACCGGCACATGCTGCGCCCGGTCGATTTGCTTGATGCGCTGGCAGGTCTCGAAGCCGTCAATGCCCGGCATTACGGCATCGAGCAAGATAACGTCTGGCATCACCTTTTGCAGGCTGTCGAGCGCCGATTGCCCGTCGGTGGCCACCAGCACGGTATAGCCTGCTTCCGACAATGCGTCCGACAGCAATGACAGGTTGTCCGGTACGTCATCCACAATCAGGGCGACATCACCCTGCAATTCGGTTTCCGTGGTCCAGGTCGTCATAGACCCACTCCTTCAAACGGTTCATGTATTCCGGCAGGCGAAAGCGCTCCACCAGCGTCCTCAGCTCGCCGCAAAACGGCGCATACATGGGATGCTTCTGCTCCAGCGCATCCAGCTCGCCGGTAATGCCTTTCACGTAGCCGATCGCTCCCAGCTCCAGCAGTCGCGCCAGCGTTGCTTTCGGCGGCACCACGTGCACGGTCTGCGCGACCCGTGGCGCAGCTTGCACGCCAGGCAGCCATTCGATGCCGAGGTGCAGCTTCAGCTTTGACAGCAGATCAGGCAGCAGGAACGGTTTGGCGATGAAGTCATTGCAGGCCATGCTGACGCCCTTTTTTGCCGTGGTGTCGAACACATTTGCGGACACCACGATGATCGGCAGCTCGTAATGACCTGCATTGCGCAGCCTTGTGCAGGTTTCCCAGCCATCGATACCCGGCATGGCGATGTCCATCAGGACCAAGTCCGGGCGCTGCTGTTCGGCTTTGTCGAGGCAGGCCTCGCCGCAGTCGGCCTCGATGATCTCGAAGCCCAGCGGCTCCAGCATCTCGCGAAGGATAACGCGCTGCGATCCATGGTCATCGACCACCAGCAGCCGCTTTCGCGGGCCGAGGTAGCCGACCGGCCTTGCCTCCGCATCGGCCAGCCGTGCAAGCTCGCGCACTTCGCGCAGGTAAAGGCGCAGGCGGAACACGCTGCCTTGCCCCGGTGTGCTCTGTACGCTGAGTTCGCCGCCCATGATGTGTGCCAGCATGTTCGAGATGGCCAGCCCGAGTCCGGTTCCAACCTCCTTGCGCTGGTTGGCCACCTGGCTGCGCTCGAAGGGCAGGAAGATGCGCTCGACGTCCGCCGACGAGATGCCGATGCCCGTGTCTTCGACCTCGAAAGTCGCAATCTCGCGCGCATAGGTGACGCGCAGCGTGACCGAGCCGGTGTCAGTAAACTTCACGGCATTGGCCAGCAAGTTGATCAGGATCTGGCGCAGCCGCTTTTCATCGGCATGCACCGCTTGCGGTATGCGGCCAGACTCAAGGAAGTTGAAGCGCAGCCCTTTTTGCGCGGCTTGCGGCGCGACCATCTGCACCAGCTGGTCGAGGAATTCTCGCAGCGGCAGCTCGCCGGATTCAAGTCGCATCTTGCCGGCCTCGATGCGCGCAATATCGAGCATGCCGTCAATCAGCGACAACAAGTGCTCGCCGCTGCGCCGTATCACCGACACCGCGTTCTGCCGCTTGGGCGGTATCTGCGAGTCGCCCTGCAAGATTTGCGCATAGCCGAGGATGCTGTTGAGCGGCGTGCGCAGTTCGTGGCTCATGCCGGTCACGAAGCGGCTCTTCGCGAGGCTCGAGGCTTCGGCGGCATCCTTGGCACGTTGCAATTCGCGATCAGTCTGCTTGTGCGCTTCGATTTCAGCCATCAGCAGTCGGTTGTGGCGCTCCGATTCCTGTTGCGCATTGCGCCGGGCCTCGGCTGTCAGCACCAGCCACCAGACGCCGATGCCCGTCATCAGGAAAAACGCGGCGAACAGCTTGACGAACAGTCCCTGCAGATTCTCCAGCGCATAGAAAGGCAGATGCTGTATGTCGGGCAGCTCCAGCGCGTAGATCGTGCCCAGCACGGCCAGCAGCACGACGGTGCACAACGCCAGCAGCACCAGGTAATGGCCGACCTCGCTATGCATGCGGCGCGCCAGCGGCGCTGGCAGCACGGTGTCGACCAGCCGGTGGAACTGCTCCGTCATCCGCGAATCCGTCTTGCAGCGATCCTCGCAGCGCACATCCAGTGAGCAACACAGCGAACAGATCGTGCCTGCATACGCGGGACAGTGGGCAAGATCGGCCGGCTCGAACGTGTTTTCACAGATCACACACTGGCGGCTTCCATCGTGCGCATCATGCCCGTTGGGCGTGCGCGCGATGTAGTAGCGGCTGCGCGTGGCCATCGCGATGGCGGGCGCCAGCACCATGGCCGACAGCAGCGCAATGAATGGCGCCAGCGCTGCGGCCACTTCCCCAAAACTGCCGGCGAGGGCGGCCAGCGACAAGGCCGTCGCCATGGCCATCGCGCCTACGCCGACCGGGTTGATGTCATACAGATGGGCGCGCTTGAACTCGATGTGCCTGGGCGACAGGCCAAGCGGTTTGTTGATGACCAAATCCGCCACCAGCGCGCCGACCCAAGAAATGGCGACCATCGAATACAGCGTCAGCACCTCCTTCAGCGCCGAGAACACGCCGATTTCCATCAGCAGGACTGCGATCAGCACATTGAAGACCACCCACACCACGCGGCCCGGATGGCTGTGCGTGACGCGCGCAAAGAAATTCGACCAGGCCAGCGAGCCGGCATAGGCATTGGTCAGGTTGATCTTGACCTGCGACACGAGGACGAACACGGCCGTCGCACCCATGATCCAGCTGCTGTCGGAGAACAGGTAGCCGAAGGCGACCAGGTACATCTGCGTCGGCTCGACCGCCTGGTCCGCCGGCAGACGGTGGTCGATGACAAGGTAGGCGAGCAAGGCACCGGCCAGCATCTTGGCGGCTCCCATCACTATCCAGCCGGGGCCGGCGATCAGCAAGGCAGCCCACCAGCGCGCGCGATTGGCCGCTGTCTTTTCGGGCAAGAAGCGCAGGAAGTCAACCTGCTCGCCGATCTGGGCAATCAACGAGAAGGCCACCGTGGCTGCCGAACCGAACAGCACCCAGTCGAAGTGCGCGCCCGCCGGCTGCCCCCCGGTGAAGGACAGCAGCCGGGTCATCAAGTCGGGTTCCTTGCGAAACACGGCGACGAACGGCAGCACCATCAGCACAGCCCACAGGGGCTGCGTCCATGCCTGCAGGCGGCCGATCAGGGTCACGCCATGGATTACCAGCGGGATGATGACCACCGAGCACAATACATAGCCGTACGCCAGCGGCAGCCCCCATTCCATTTCGACCGCCTGCGCCATGATCGACGCTTCGAGCGCGAAGAAGATGAAGGTGAAGCTGGCATAGATCAGCGACGTGATCGTCGAGCCTATGTAACCAAAGCCGGCACCGCGCGTCAGCAAATCCATGTCGACGCCATAGCGTGCGGTGTAATAGCTGATCGGCAGGCTGGTCAGGAAAATCACCAGCGACACGATCGCAATCGCCCACAGCGCATTCGTGAAGCCATACGACACCGTGACGGCGCCGCCGATGGCTTCCAGCGCCAGGAAGGACACGGCGCCCAGCGCGGTGTTGGCGATGCGCAGTTCCGACCAGCGCCGGAATGACAGCGGCGTGTAGCGCAGCGCATAGTCTTCCAGCGTCTCGGTCGCGACCCAGCTGTTGTAGTCGCGCCGGCTCTTGACGATGCGCTGGACCGAGGTCGAATTCAAGGGTTCGCTCCGTTAGGCGTTGTTATCGGGTGAAGCAGGCACGCCGGTCAAGCGAGTCTTGCTGTAGCTGCGGGTGCAGCGACCTGCACCGATGGGGTTGTGTTTTGTTGAGCAAGTTTTACACCATGGTCGCGCCGAACCGAACACCTGCATGCGTCATCGGCCTACGTCATTTGACGTAGGCGAGCGCACATCGCTTCTACAGCATTCATCGCCACGCCCTCGCCGCAGCGCACCGCACCCGCACGGTGCGCGCAATGCGCCAGCATGGGGCTGAGTCGCCCGCTGCCCCTGTGACGAGTGCCGCGCCATGCTGGGGCATGTCGCGTGCATGTTTGTGGCCGCGTGACGTACCACAGATCGAATCACACAGCGCTCCTTCCCTGCTGCGCATACCGCTACGTCAAACGGCGTATTGCTGCACTGCGTCGCGAAAACCTACTCTCGCTTCAAGCCCTGCAGTCCCGGTGCCGCACAGGACGATGCGACCGGATAGCAAGGCCAGCGGCAGTCTCCCCTGTCATCTCCGTAACGACCTCGTGTGAAAGGAAATCGCATGTCTGAACAACTGAAATCTGCAGGTCGCCGCCAGGCCCTGGCGGGCCTCGCCGCAGCTGCGGCCGTTGCACTGCCGGGCTTCGCCCTGGCTGCCCCGCCCGCCACTGCCGCTGTCAACACCACCAAGCTGGCCGTGACCGATACCGAGGTCATCGTTGGCCAGCTGCACTCGGCGACCGGCACGATGGCGATTTCCGAGACCGGCGCGATCCAGGCCGAGCGTCTTGCGATCGAGCAGATCAACGCGATGGGTGGCGTCCTCGGCCGCAAGATCAAGATCGTTCAGGAAGACGGCGCATCCGACTGGCCGACCTTCGCCGAGAAGGCCAAGAAGCTGCTGGTCAGCGACCGGGTCGCAACCATCTTTGGCTGCTGGACTTCGGCATCGCGCAAGGCGGTGCTGCCGGTGGTCGAAAAGGAAAACGGCCTGCTCTACTACCCGACCTTCTATGAAGGCCTGGAGCAGTCGAAGAACGTGATCTACACCGGCCAGGAAGCGACGCAGCAGATCCTCGCAGGCCTGGACTGGGTCGCGAAAGAAAAGAAGGCCAAGAGCTACTTCCTGGTCGGCTCCGACTACATCTGGCCGCGGACCTCGAACAAGATCGCGCGCAAGCACATCGAGAACGTGATCAAGGGCGAAGTCGTCGGCGAAGAGTACTACCCGCTGGGCAACACCCAGTTCGGCTCGCTGATCAACAAGATCAAGCTGAAGAAGCCGGACGTTGTGTTCGTCGACGTGGTCGGCGGCTCGACCGTCGCCTTCTTCAAGCAGCTGAAGGCCGCCGGCGTGACCGGCAAGACCCAGGTCGTGCTGACCCTGTCGGTGACCGAAGACGAAATGCTGGGCGTCGGCGGCGAAAACGCCGAAGGCTTCTACTCGTCGATGAAGTACTTCCAGTCGCTGGACAACGCCAACAACAAGAAGTTTGTCGAGGCGTTCAAGGCCAAGTACGGCGCCAATGCCGTCATCGGCGACGTGACCCAGGCCGGCTACCTCGGCCCGTGGCTGTGGAAGGCCGCTGTCGAGAAGGCCGGTTCGTTTGACGTGGACAAGGTCGTCGCGGCATCGCCGGGCATCGAGCTGAAAACAGCGCCGGAAGGCTACGTGAAGCTGCACGAGAACCATCACCTGTGGTCCAAGACCCGCATCGGCCAGATCCAGAAGAACGGCCAGTTCAAGCTGATCTACGAGTCGGGCCTGATCGAGCCGAACCCCTTCCCGAAGGGCTACCAGTAATCGTCTGACGGGCGGCGCGCGGCAAAGGGGACACCCGGCGCCGGCGCCGCCCGATTTGTTTTGCGCGGCAACCGGCATTCAACGCATGACGCCGACCGGCCCGCCCGGACGGAAGCGTGCAGCGCACTTAAGGAGTCAACATGGACTGGTTATCTGAATTTGGCGGCATCCTGATGATGCAGGGGTTTAACGGGCTGTCCGTGTTCTGCGTGCTGCTGCTGATGGCACTCGGCCTGGCGATCATTTTCGGCCAGATGGGCGTCATCAACATGGCGCATGGCGAGTTCCTGACCATCGGCGCCTACGCCACTTACCTGCTGTCCAAGCTGACGACTGACTACGCCCCGTCGCTGCAGCCGTATTACTTTTTCGGCGCGATCGCGCTGGCCTTCCTGGTCGCCTATTTCGTCGGCTACTGGGTCGAGCGCCTGATGATCTCGCACCTGTACAAGCGCCCGCTCGACACGCTGCTGGCGACCTGGGGTCTGTCGCTGATCATGCAGCAGGTGTTTCGTTCCACCTTTGGCCCGAAGGAAGTCACGGCCACCCTGCCCGACTGGCTGATGGGCTCGGTGCAACCCTTCGAAGGCGTCGACATTCCGCTCAACGGCCTGTTCATCATGGCGATGACGGCTGTGCTGACCGGGACCATTTTCATCCTGCTGTACCGCTCGCGCTGGGGCCTGCAGGTGCGCGCCACGATGCAGAACCGCCTGATGTCGGGCGCCGTCGGCATCAATACCCGCAAGGTCGATCGCACCACCTTCGCACTCGGTTGTGGCGTGGCGGGTGTGGCCGGCGCGGCTTTCACCACCATCGGTTCGACCGGCCCGACCTCCGGTTCGCTGTACATCGTCGACACCTTCCTGACGGTCGTGTTCGGCGGCGCGCAAAGCCTGGTCGGCACCATCGTGTCGGCATTCGCGATCGCCCAGACCCAATCGACGTCGGAGTTCTTCATGACCGGTTCGCTGGCCAAGGTGCTGACGCTGTCGGCCGTGATCCTGATCTTGCTGATGCGCCCGCAAGGCCTGTTCGCCGTCAAGGTCCGCAAGTAATCCCGAATCTCCGAATCGAAAGGACGCAAGATGAATTCCGCGTACGAAAAAATACTGGGCGGCAGACAGGGGGCGATCGGCCTGCTGGTCCTGTGCGTGCTGCTGTTCGTGATCTTCCCGCTGGCGCTGAACAACTTCCGTCTGAACATGGTCGGCAAGTACTTGTCGTATGCGTTCGTGGCCGTCGGCCTGGTGCTGTGTTGGGGCTATGGCGGCATCCTGTCGCTGGGACAGGGCGTGTTCTTCGGCCTGGGCGGCTACTGCATGGCGGCCTTCCTGAAGCTCGAGGCCTCTGACCCGATCAGCACCAAGATCCAGTCCACTCCGGGCATCCCCGACTTCATGGACTGGAACCAGCTGACCGAACTGCCGGCGATCTGGCTGCCGTTCAAGAGCTTCCCGCTGACGTTTGCGCTGGTGCTGGCCGTGCCCATGCTGCTGGCCTTCATTGTCGGCATCTCGATGTTCAAGCGGCGCGTCGGCGATGTGTATTTCTCGATTGTCACGCAAGCGATCGCCGCCATCCTGACCATCCTGATCATCGGCCGCCAGGGCTGGACCGGCGGCGTCAACGGCATCACCGACCTCAAGACCCTGCTGGGCTGGGACATCCGCACCGACGACGCCAAGCTGATCCTGTACTTCGCCTGCTGCGGTTTGCTGGTGGCCTGCATCCTGTTTGGCCGCTTCGTGCTGACCTCGAAGCTGGGCCGGTTGCTGGTGGCGATGCGCGACAAGGAAGAGCGCGTGCGCTTCTCGGGCTATGACGTGGCGAACTTCAAGGTATTCACCTTCGTCGCCGCAGCGGGCATCTCGGCTATCGGCGGCGCGATGTTCACGCTGCAGGTCGGCTTCATGTCGCCGTCCTTCGTCGGCATCGTGCCCTCAATCGAGATGGTGATCTTCGCTGCCGTCGGCGGCCGCATGTCGCTGCTGGGCGCGGTGTACGGCACGCTGATCGTCAACTACGGCAAGACCTACTTCTCCGAGACCATGCCCGAGCTGTGGCTGTTCCTGATGGGCGGCCTGTTCATCGGCGTCGTCATGTACTTCCCGAACGGCGTGGCGGGCCTGTACGAGACCCACGGCAAGAAATGGCTCGAGAAGCTGTCGGGCAAGCAGCCGGCACTGGCCGAGGTCGCCGTCAGCAAGCCTGTGGATGCCGCACCTGTCGCGGCCCCGGCGAAAACTCTTGAACTGGCTGGCATGGAGGTCTCCAAATGAAAGCATCCCCTATCGGCGGCATCACCACCAATCGCCCGGTGCTGGCAATCGAAGGCCTGACGGTGTCCTTCGACGGCTTCAAAGCCGTCGACGACCTGAACCTCTATGTCGACCGCAATGAAGTGCACGTGGTGATCGGCCCCAACGGCGCCGGCAAGACCACGCTGCTCGATCTCATCTGCGGCAAGACCAGGGCCACGTCCGGCAGCATCCAGTTCAAGGAAATCGAGCTCACCAAACTGTCCGAGCACCAGATCGTGCACTCGGGCGTGGGGCGCAAGTTCCAGACGCCGTCGATCTACGAAGCACTGACTGTGTTCGAGAACCTCGAGATGTCTTTCCCGCGCGGGCGCGGCGTGTTCGGCGCGCTGGTGTTCAAGCGCACGCAAGACGTGATCGATCGCGTGAACCAGGTGGCAGCCGACATCTTCCTGACCGACTTCCTCGGTATGACGGCCGACCTGCTGTCGCACGGCCAGAAGCAGTGGCTCGAGATCGGCATGTTGCTGATGCAGGAGCCGGAATTGCTGATGCTGGACGAACCGGTGGCCGGTATGTCGGTGTCCGAGCGCGAGAAGACGGCCGAGCTGCTGGCGCGCATCAGCAAGGGCCGTTCGGTCGTCGTGATCGAGCACGACATGGAGTTCGTGAAATCCATCGCGCACAAGGTCACGGTGCTCCACCAGGGCAAGTTGCTCGCTGCCGGCTCGATGGAGCAGGTGCAAAACAATCCCAGGGTGATCGAAGTCTACCTCGGCCATTAAGCATCACTACGCATCGGAGCCAACCATGTTCAAAGTAAACAAGCTCGCTTCCGGTTACGGCCAGAGCCAGGTGATCCATGACCTCGACTTCAGCGTCGACAAGCAGGAAATCGTCGCCGTCATGGGCCGCAATGGCATGGGCAAAACCACGCTGTTCAAGACCCTGATGGGCATCCTGCCCACGCGTGGCGGCAGCGTCACGATCGACGGCACCGAGATCGCCGGCATGGAGAGCCACGAGCGCGTCGCCAGTGGCATCGCCTATGTGCCGCAGGGCCGCATGATCTTCCCCAGCATGACCGTGCTCGAGAACATACAGACCGGCTTGCCGGCCTCGGCTGCCGGCCGCGTGCCGGATGAGCTGTATGCGCTGTTCCCGGTGCTGTACGACATGAAGGGCCGCCGCGGCGGCAACCTGTCCGGCGGCCAGCAACAGCAGCTCGCAATCGCGCGCGCGTTGGCCACCAATCCCAAGGTCCTGCTGCTCGACGAGCCCACCGAGGGCATACAGCCGTCGATCATTAAGGACATCGCGAAGAGCCTCAAGGAGATCCGCAAGATCCGCGAGCTGACCATCATCGTGTCCGAGCAGGTGCTGTCGTTCACGCTGGAGATCGCCGACCGCTTCTTCGTGATCGACAAGGGCCGTTTCGCGTACGAGGACACGCGGGCCAACGTGGATGCGGCGACCATCAGTCGCTACCTCTCCGTCTGATCAGAAGGACTCATCGGCAAATCACCACAAACAAGGAGTGCAACATGGCAGAGACATTGATCAAGGTCGACCTCA
>JBDKLN010000049.1:0-32982 GCA_039806045.1 Pseudomonadota bacterium | reverse complement strand
CTAGACGATGGGGACAAAAGCTTGAATTCTGTCCGTACTGCAGGCCTATGTATTACCGATTTTTTTACTGCGTTTCTGCCGTGCTTCACAACGCACCGAATTGTAACTCAGTGGTGGAGGTAAGCGGGATCGAACCGCTGACCTCTTGCATGCCATGCAAGCGCTCTCCCAGCTGAGCTATACCCCCGCGTGCAGCAGAAACGAGATTATAGACCGATCTTTTCTCCCGTGTAAATCATTTGCGAGAAAATTTTTACAGCCAGACCGACAAGCGCTGCAGCACGACATCGCGGCCGAACAGTTGCAGCACCGCGTCCACCGACGGCGTCTGCAACTGGCCGGTCACCGCGAGGCGCATCGGCATGGCCAGCTGCGGCATTTTCATGCCGTGATCAGCCAGTACCTGCTTCATCAGCGCAGCGATGGCTTCCTTGGTCCAGTCGATGCCCTTGGCCGCGTCGGCGAACTGGCGCATCGCGGCCTTGGCGGCATCGGTGATGTGCTGCGTGACCAGCGCCGGGTCCGGCTTGGGCTCGCGGTAGAACAGCATCGCGGCATCGGCCAGTTCGTTGACGGTGTGGGTACGATCCTTCAGCAGCGCAATCACGTCTTGCAGCGCCGGTGCGCCGTCGAACGTCGCGCCATCACGCTCGAGCTCGGGCATCGCCAGCTGCGCGAGGCGCGCATTGTCGGCCAGCTTGATGTAATGGTTGTTCAGCCAGGCCAGCTTTTCCGGGTTGAACTGCGCGGGCGACTTGGTCAGGTGATCGAGGTCGAACCACTGGCAGAACTGCGCCATGCTGAAGATCTCGTCGTCGCCATGGCTCCAGCCCAGTCGCGCGAGGTAGTTCAGCATCGATTCGGGCAAGTAGCCCTGCGCCGGATATTCCATCACGCTGACAGCGCCATGGCGCTTGGACAGCTTCTCGCCGTCGGCGCCGAGGATCATCGGCACATGGCCGTAGATCGGCAGCGTGCCGCCCAGCGCCTTCAGGATGTTGATCTGGCGCGGCGTGTTGTTCACATGGTCGTCACCGCGGATCACATGGGTGATCTTCATGTCCCAGTCGTCGACCACCACGCAGAAGTTGTAGGTCGGCGTGCCGTCCGGGCGCGCGATGACGAGGTCGTCCATCTCGCGGTTGGCGATAGTGATCGTGCCCTTGACCGCGTCATCCCAGCTGACGTCGCCGTCGAGCGGATTACGGAAGCGCACCACCGGCTTGATCCCGTCAGGAATGGCCGGCAGGGTCTTGCCCGGCTCGGGACGCCAGGTGCCGTCATAGCGCGGCTTGTCGCCGGCGGCGCGCTGGCGCTCGCGCATCGCTTCCACTTCTTCCGGCGTGCAGTAGCAGTAATACGCGGTGCCGGCCTCCAGCATCTGGCCGATCACCTCGCGATAGCGATCCATGCGCTTCATCTGGTAGAACGGGCCTTCATCATGATTCAGGCCCAGCCACTGCATGCCGTCGATGATGGCCTGCACCGCTTCCGGGGTCGAACGTTCGAGGTCGGTATCCTCGATGCGCAGGATGAAGGTGCCGCCGAAACGGCGCGCATAGGCCCACGCAAACAACGCGGTGCGGGCGCCGCCAAGGTGCAGGTAGCCGGTGGGACTGGGGGCGAAGCGGGTGCGGACGGTCATGGGATGCGAGGAAAAGCCTGAAAACCCGCTATTTTAGCCGCTGGGACGGTGGCGAGGCGGCACTGATAAAATCGCGGTTTCCCCAATTCCGTCCCACCCCGCAATGAGCGTCGCCGCCAAATCCCCACGCAAGCTGTTCGTCACCACCGCCCTGCCCTATGCCAATGGTGCATTCCACATCGGCCACATCATGGAATACATCCAGGCCGACATCTGGGTGCGCTTCATGCGCATGCGTGGCCATGAGGTGAATTTCGTCGGCGCCGATGACGCGCACGGCGCGCCGATCATGATCGCCGCCGAGAAGGCCGGCGTCACGCCGCAGGAATTCGTCGGCAAGATCGCGGCCGGCCGCAAGCAATACCTCGACGGCTTCCACATCGCCTTCGACAACTGGCACTCGACCGATGGCGTCGAGAACCATGAACTGTCGCAGTTCATCTATAAGCGCCTGCGCGATGACGCGAAACTGGTCACGACCAAGACCATCGAGCAATTCTATGACCCGGTCAAGAACATGTTCCTGCCGGACCGTTACATCAAGGGCGAGTGCCCGAAGTGCGGCGCGAAAGACCAGTACGGCGATTCCTGCGAAGTCTGCAGCGCCGTCTATGCACCGACCGAACTGAAGAACCCGTACTCGACGCTGACCGGCGCCGCGCCGGTGATGAAATCGTCCGAGCACTACTTCTTCCAGCTGTCGGACCCGAAGTGCACCGAATTCCTGCGCAACTGGGCGCTGGACCCGTCGCGCCTGCAGCCCGAAGTGGCCAACAAGGCACGCGAATGGCTGGATAGCGAATCGGGCCTCGGCGACTGGGACATCAGCCGCGATGCACCCTACTTCGGCATCGAGATACCGGACGCTCCGGGCAAGTACTTCTATGTCTGGCTGGACGCGCCGATCGGCTACCTGGCCTCGCTGAAGAATTACTTCGCCAAGACCGGCCGCGACTACGAAGCTTTCATGGCTGACCCGGCGACCGAGCAGTACCACTTCATCGGCAAGGACATCACCTATTTCCACACATTGTTCTGGCCGGCGATGCTGCACTTTGCGGGATTGAAGGTGCCGAACAATATCTTCGTGCACGGCTTCATCACCGTCAGCGGCGAGAAGATGTCGAAATCGCGCGGCACCGGCATCTCGCCGCTGCGCTACCTCGACATCGGCATGAACCCGGAATGGCTGCGCTATTACATCGCGGCCAAGCTGAACGCACGCGTCGAAGACGTGGACTTCAACCCGGACGATTTCGTCGCCCGCGTCAACAGCGACCTGATCGGCAAGTACATCAATATCGCCAGCCGCGCGGCCGGTTTCATTACCAAGAAATTCGACGGCAAGCTGGGCATGGCCTGGGCCACCGAGTCCGACAGTTTCTTGTCCGCGCTGCGCGCCGCCGGCACCGAGATCGCGGCGCTGTATGAGGCGCGTGAATATGGCAAGGCGCTGCGCGTGACGATGGAACAGGCCGATGCGGTGAATGCCTACGTCGATGCCAACAAGCCGTGGGAACTGGCGAAGGACCCGGCCAACAACGCAAAGCTGCAGGAAGTCTGCAGCCGCCTGCTGGAAGCCTTCCGCATTCTTTCCGTTTACCTGAAGCCGGTGCTGCCCGCGCTGGCAACGCAAGTCGAGACACTGCTGAACGTGGCGCCGATGCAGTGGCGCGACGCGACCCATGCATTGCCGGACCAGCACACCATCAATCCCTACACGCACCTGATGACGCGGGTGGAACCGAAAATGCTGGACGCGCTGTTCGAGCCACCGGCAGAGGCCGCAGCTGCTCCGGCCGCAGACGTCGCCGCAGCCAACATCGAACCCGTCGATGCCGAGATCAAGATCGACGACTTCGTGAAGGTCGACTTGCGGGTCGCCAGGATCGTCGACTGCGAACACGTCGAGGGTTCCGACAAGCTGCTGCGCCTGACGCTGGACATCGGCGAAGGCCGGCTGCGCAATGTCTTCTCGGGCATCAAGTCGGCCTATACGCCGGATGACTTGAAAGGCAAGCTGACCGTGATGGTTGCCAACCTGGCACCACGCAAGATGAAATTCGGCGTGTCCGAGGGCATGGTGCTGGCAGCTTCGGCGGCCGACGAGAAGGCTGACCCGGGCATCTACATCCTCGAGCCGTGGCCGGGCGCCAGGCCGGGCATGCGGATTCGCTGATGCGGACGGGCGACCGGGTAAAATACGGCCTTCCTGAACGCCCTCCCCCTTTGAACGACCACTAACTGGCGCGACCGAAATGAGCATTTTCAAGCTGAAAAGCGGCTATGTGTCTGACTTCACCCGTTTCATCGACGACCTGAAGCAAAAACAGCCACAGATCGAGGCCGACCAGCAGCAGGGCCGAGCCCGACTGTGGGACAAGGACAAGCTCAACCTCGACGAGATGCGCCGCGCGAAAGAATCGCGCGTGCAGCAGCAGGCCTACGTGTACCAGTCGCACTGAGCGGCGCCCCTTTGAAGATCCATCGTGGACACCAGCACTGAGAACGGCACCGCATCCGGCAGCGGCGACAACAACCCGGCCGGCACCGACAGCGCCGTCATCGATGCCACGCCTGACGTGGTCGATGGCGTTGCCTTCGCCAAGCTGTATGGCGAGCCGCTGTTCAAGCTGCCGAACGACCTGTACATCCCGCCCGATGCGCTGGAAATTTTCCTCGAGGCCTTCGAGGGCCCGCTGGATCTGTTGCTGTACATGATTCGCAAGCAGAACTTCAACATCCTCGACATCCCGATGGCGGCGGTCACGCACCAGTATCTGGACTATGTCGAGCAGATCCGCCGGCGCAACCTCGAGCTGGCTGCTGACTATCTGTTGATGGCCGCGATGCTGATCGAAATCAAGTCGCGCATGCTGCTGCCGACCAAGAAGAGCGACTCCGGCGAAGAAGCCGTCGACCCGCGCGCCGAGCTGGTCCGACGCCTGCTCGAATACGAGCAGATCAAGATCGCCGCGATGAACCTCGACACGCTGCCGCAAGTCGGCCGCGACTTCATCCGCACACAGGTGTATGTTGACCAGCAAGTCGTCACCCGATTCCCGGACGTGAACGTGGTGGACCTGCAGACCGCCTGGAGCGACATCCTGCGCCGCGCCAAGCTGACCGCGAAGCACACCATCTCGCGCGAAGAGCTGTCGGTGCGCGCGCACATGACGGACATCCTGCGCCGGCTGCAATCGGCGCGGTTCATCGAATTCCAGGACCTGTTCGACCCGTCGCGCGGCGTACCGGTCGTGGTGGTGAACTTCATTGCGATGCTCGAGCTGGCCAAGGAAACGCTGATCGAGATCACCCAGGCCGAAGCCTTCGCACCCATCTACGTGCGCCTGTCCTACTCGCCCAACTGATCGCTGTCAGCCTGATCGAGAATACCCGGCCTGCGCTGCAACGACGCCGCGACAGGCGACTCAAAGACCGAGACTCCCGATGAAAATCATTTCCTCGATTGACGAGCTGCGCGACCAGTTGCGCGGCCAGCTGCGCACGGCCTTTGTGCCGACCATGGGCAACCTGCATGAGGGTCATCTGTCGCTGATGCGACTGGCACGCAAGCATGGTGACCCGGTGGTGGCCTCGATTTTCGTCAACCGCCTGCAGTTCGGCCCGAACGAAGACTTCGACAAATATCCGCGCACCTTTGCGGCCGACGTCGAGAAGCTGGAAAAAGAAGGCGTATACGTGCTGTTCGCGCCCACCGAGAAAGATCTGTACCCGGAGCCGCAGGAATTCCGCGTGCAGCCGCCGCCCGTGATCGGCGACATCCTCGAAGGCGAGTTTCGCCCCGGCTTCTTCAAGGGCGTGACCACCGTGGTGATGAAGCTGTTCGCGTGCGTGCAGCCGCGCGTGGCCGTGTTCGGCAAAAAGGATTACCAGCAGCTGATGATCCTGCGCCAGATGGCACGCCAGTTCGCGCTGCCGACCGACATCATCGCCGCCGAGACGTTCCGTGCCGACGACGGGCTGGCGCTGTCATCGCGCAATGGCTACCTGTCGGACGCCGAACGCGCGGAGGCGCCGTCGCTGTACCGCGAACTGAACAACGTCGCCCAGGCCGTCCGCAGCGGCAACCTCGACGTGTCGCTGCTGCAGAAGGACGCCATGCAGCGGCTGGCCGAGCGTGGCTGGAAGCCGGATTACATCGCCATCCGCAAGCGCATCGACCTGCAGCCGCCGACCGCCGGCGACCTCGCGCAGAACGAACCGCTGGTGGTGCTGGCTGCCGCCAAGCTCGGCACGACGCGCCTGATCGACAACCTGGAAATCTGATGCGCCGGGCAGCGCTGCACGCACTTCGGTGCGGCCTGCCGCTGTGCCGCCTGGTGGCCGGCGCGCTGCTGGCTTCGCCGGCACTGGCCACGGTGACTGTCACCGATGACGGTGGGCACCCGCTGTCGCTGCCTCGTCCCGCCGTACGCATCGTCAGCCTTGCGCCCCATGCCACCGAATTACTGTTTGCGGCCGGCGCCGGCGGCAAGCTGGTCGGTGTCTCCGAATTCAGCAATTACCCTCCCGAGGCCGGCAAGCTGCCGTCGATCGGCAGCAGCATGCAGCTCGACATCGAGCGTATCGTGTCGCTGAAGCCCGACCTGATCATTGCATGGCAGAGCGGGAACAATGCACGGCAAGTCGCGCGCCTGCGCAAGTTGGGATACCCGGTGTTCGACAGCGAGCCGCGCCGGCTGGACGATATCGCGCGCACGCTGGAGAACTTCGGCACGCTGGCCGGAAGCGAACAAGGTCGCGCGGCCGCGCGCGACTTCCGCCAACGACAGCAATCGCTACGCAAGCGATATGCCGGCAAAGCACCGGTGCGCGTGTTCTACCAGATCTGGCCGTCGCCCCTGATGACCCTGAACGACCAACACATTGGGTCGGATGCGCTGGCGATGTGTGGCGCGGTCAATGTGTTCGGCCAGCTGCCGCAGCTTGCGCCCACCATCAGTCGAGAATCGGTGGTGGAGGCCAGGCCCGAAGCCATTTTTTCCAGCGACGAGCGCAATGAAGGTTGGGAACGATGGCGCTCCCTGCCCCAGATACCTGCTGTCCGTCTGGATAACCTGTACCGCATCGATGGCGCCGTGATGAATCGCGCCGGTCCACGCATGCTGGACGCAGCCGAAGTATTGTGCCGGCAAATTGATGCAGCACGCACCAAGTTGGCGGCCGCAGCTGCCGCCGCCTCACCCATCCCGGAACCCGCCAAGCCAATGAAGGAAAAGCCATGACCGAAGCCATGCTGAAAAAACTGATGGAGCACCAGAAAGGCACGCTGCCCGACGTGGCAGGCTTCCAGCTGACGGGCGTCGACGACCAGCTGGTGACGGGCGCCATCGACATCCAGCCGCACCATCTGGCACCGAATGGCTACCTGCATGCCGCCTCGGTGATCATGCTGGCCGATACGTTGTGTGGCTATGGCTGCATGCTGCACCTGCCCGAAGGCGCGCAGAGTTTCACCACCATTGAACTGAAAAGCAACCACCTTGGCACGGCACGCGAAGGCCGTGTCGAAGGCTCGGCACGCCCGGTGCATCTGGGACGGACGACGCAAGTGTGGGATGCGACAGTCACCGCAGCTGGCAAGACGATTGCGCTGTTCCGTTGCACGCAAATGGTTTTGTGGCCCAAGGCCTGACGCTGGCTCGGCGGAAATCCGCCGGTGAGTCGTCGGCGTCAGGCGGGAAGAAAGGATTCGCCTTGCCTTGCGAACTGGCAGCCGAAGACAGACTGCAGGGCATCTTCCGTCAGCACCTCATTGGCTTTGCCGGCGACATGGAAGCCGTCGCCGATCAGCAAGACGTGCGTGGCAAAGCGTGCCACGAGGTTGATGTCATGGCAGGTCGCGATGACGGCATGGTCGGCCGCCAGCTCCTGCAACAAACGCATCACGGACAATTGATGGGCCACATCCTGATGGGAGGTCGGTTCATCAAGCAGCATCAGCGGCACCTCCTGCGCCAACAATGCCGCCAGTGCCACGCGCTGCCGCTCCCCGCCGGACAGGCGTTTCACGTCCTCGAAAGCGCGCTCGAGCATGCCGACGCGTGCCAGTGCCTGATTCACTTTCGCGACGTCTTCGGTGACATCCCACGCCCGGCCGACGCGCAATGGCGTGCGACCGATGGCCACGGCATCAAACACCGGGCAAGAGAAGCTGTCGACCACTTGCTGCATCATTAATCCGCGCCGCCTGGCGAGCAACAAGGGATCGATGGCATGGATGGGCGTCCCTGCGATTTCCACGATCCCTTCGGCGGCCGCAACCAGGCCGGCCAGGACATTCAGCAGGCTGCTCTTGCCCGCGCCATTGCGACCCAGCACGCACCAGAATTCGCCCTTGCCCACGGTCCAGTCGAGGCCGGCAATCAGCCTGCGATTCCCCGCCCGCACGGCAAGCCCTCGTGCCACCAGCATATTCATGGGCGGCTCCGGTTCAGCAGGTAGAGGAAGATCGGCACGCCGACCAGTGCGGTCACGACTCCGACGGGAAGCTGGACAGGGGCCGCCACCGTGCGCGCCGCAAGGTCGGCCAGTGCCACCGTTGAACCGCCCGCCAGAGTCGAGGCCGGCAGCAGGATCCGCTGGTCATTGCCGAACCACAGTCGCAGCATGTGAGGCACCACAAGCCCGACGAAACCAATGGCACCCGCGACCGCCACCGCCGCCGCCGTCACCAGTGATGCCACCAGTAACACCATCACGCGAAGGCGCCGGACCCGGATCCCGAGCAACGCTGCGGCGACCTCGCCGTGTGCCATGACATTCAGCTGCGGAGCGAACCGGATGGACCAGAGCAGACCCGCAACCAGCATTGCCATGGCAGCCGATGGAAACGTTTCGGTATCGAGGTCGCCCATCAGCCAGAACAGCGTTCCTCGCAAGGTCGAGTCGGATGCCAGAGACAGGAGCAAGGTGATCAGTGCGCCGAAACCTGCCGATACCATGACGCCGGTGAGGAGCAGGTTCGTGCCGGGAGACGCTCCGGACACTGACACGCCCGCAAGACTACGCCAGCACAGCAGGAACAAGATGAGCGTCGCGAGCAAGGCGCCCGCCAGTGCGCCGAACTGTAGTGCGAAAGCGATCGCAAAAGAGGGAGCCAACAGGCTGCCGAGCATGGCGCCAGTGGCCGCACCACCGGATACGCCAAGTATGTAAGGATCGGCCAGCGGATTGCGCAACAGGAGCTGGAGCAACGCCCCTGCCAGCGCCAGCAGGCCGCCGACAGTGAAGGCGGCGCTTGCGCGCGCGATCCGCATCTGGGACAAGCCTTCGAAGGCATCCCATCCGCAACCGGCAGCGCCGCACCACATCGATGCCATCAGGGCCGCCCCCGACAAGGTCGACAAAACCAACAGCGCGCCCCAGTGCGCTGCCAGCCAATGACATGTGCAGTTTTTTGAGTTGAATGACATGTCACTGGCCCGGTTTTCAGTCAGAAGTTGTACTTCGCGGTGATCAGCACGGCTCTGGGGTCACTGGGGTAGTAGTAGTAACGGCTGTCGCCGGTGCCGCCGGGGAGCGCGACGAAGCCGTAGCCACCGTAGGTCGCATATTTTTTCCCAGCCAGATTGCGAACGGTCAGCTGAACTTCCCAGGGACCCTGATGGTAGCGTGAATAAAGATCCGCCATCCAATACGCCGGCATTTTTTCCAGCGTCGTACTGATCGCCGGGCTTGCATCGTATTCCTGCCGGCCGACATAGCTGGCGACGGCCCCCAGGCTCAGGTGCTCGTGCGCTGCGTAACTCATCCGGGCAGCGAATGTCTTGCCGGGCACCAGACCCACCGTCTGGCCTGCATACGTACCGCTGGCATACACCGTCTGCTGGATTTTTCCTCCGCCTGACAGCGTCAGCTTCGGTGACCAGCGATAGCTGAAGTCCCCCAGCAATCCGATGCGCCGGATGTCATCAGCGCTGTTGTTATTGGCGAAGGTGGCAGGATCATAGCGAATCTCATTGCTGGAAACGGCGTGGAAGACCGCCAGGGTCAGTGCCGAAGCCTCGCCACGCCAGTCGCCGCCCAATTCCACGGCATCGGCTGTCTGTGGCTTCAGGGCACCGGAAAACACCCGGTTCATGTTGGCATCAAAGCCCCAGAACTCATCCAGGTTTGCGAACCGGAACGATCGGCTCCATTTGACATACAAGCGGTCTTGTCCGTTGTATCGATAGTTGAGCGCGACATCAAAGGCATTGGCCGCATAGGATTGCTGCGTACGAACGGCGCCATTGGCTGAGCTTTTGTTCAGGTCGTAGGTCGACGCATCTTGCCACTGACGCCTTGCACCCGCCGTCAAGTCCAGCGTCGCTGCCAGCGGCTGCCTTCCTGTCAGGTATACCGATTGATTCGTCAGCGATGCGCTCTGCTGGTCGCTCACGACATTCCCGAAGTAGTACCAGGGCCCTTGGTTCGCCAGAATAACCTGCTCCCCGAGCGTGCCAAAATTGTTGCTGGACCATTGCGCAGCGCGCGAAAGGTCATAGCCCGCAATCATCGACCTGCCATTCCCGAGATCCATTTTCACGCGCGGGGTAAATGCGGATTCCCAACCATCGAGGAAAGAGTTGACCGGGCCGTTGACGTACCCCGCAGGAGAGATCGAGTCGGCAGTCGCGTAATACGGCGATGTCAGGTCAGATTGCCGGCGTCGATAACTGATCTCGCCTTCAAACATCGTATCGGCGGAAATGGCGCGCGCAAGTCCCGCCCGGGTACTCACGGTATCGCCTTCGGCAAATGAGCCTGCGTTATTGAACTTGGCAGCCTGCTGGTTGCCCTGGCCGACCTGCCCCAGCACGCCACCGGGCATGTGGCTGAGGGACTCGCTCACATAAGCCTCGATAAACGCCTTTTCCTTCAGGCCCAAATCTTTCGTGTAGCGCAGCCGGACGGAGCTGGCATGGGCACCTGAATTTTCGCGCCAGCCATCTGTCGACGACCGGTATGCCTGCATCGACAGGCGCGCGTCGTCCATTACCTTGCCATAGCTGGCGTTGGTGATCAGGGTGTTGAAGCTGCCCAGCGTTTGCTCGACGCTGGTACCAGAACCCGGCCGCGTGATGATGTTGATGACGCCACCGACGGCGCCATTCCCGAACTGAACGCCGGCTGCACCATGCAGAATTTCGATACGCTCGATCGCATTCAGCGGCACCACTTCCCAGGACACCCCCTGCGAGTCCGGCGGGTTCATGCGCTGGCCATCCAGCAGGACCAGGGTCGTGCTATTGGACGTCACGCCATAGCCGCCAAGATCGACATTGGCGCCAAGGCCGAGCTGGCCCAGACTGGAACCGCTGACCGGGATGGCTCCGATTTGCGCGAGCAATGCCGGCACCGAGAATGCGCCGGACCGCTGGATCTCTTCGGAAGAAATCACCCTGACGTACGCCGGGACCTGGTTCAGGTTTTCTTCGAATCGCGATGCCGATACCACGACAGGCGGCAATTGCGGGTCGCCCGGTGCAGCCAGCGCCGGGCTTGTCAGAAACAATGGAGACAGCATGGCACCGGCACCTGCCAGCGCACGTTTGAAGCTTGGGGACGACATGAATAAGCCTTGTGCAAACGCATCCCGCCAGCTTCCCCGCAGGCAGGACAAATACAGGAGCGAAAACACGAGGTGTAGTGCAGAGGTCGCGCAGACCAGAGTACGGACGAACCTCCCGTTCGTCGCTCCCACCTGTCCGGCCGGTATCCGGGCTGGCAAGTCTTTCCGCCTGGCCTTCCCATGTCCGAAGACACAGTGGCTATCGAGGCGAATTCATGACGTGATCGTCATGCACTTGCTTACCGTTGCGGGGGCAGCACACGTTGGCCATGCCTTGTGGGCATATCGGCGTCGTGTTTCCCGTTTAACTACCCGTCGGAACCGACGGGTGAGCACCAAGACGCGCGCAGTGTAGAGGCTGGCGTGTTGACAGTCAATGAAGACAGGCCGTCAAGGCCGGATTGGTGCTGCACTACCCGGCCTGCGGGCAAAAATGCTCTACACTCGTGCAAAACAATCACAAATCCCGGGGAGCGCAGCCGCATGACCGCCCAGCACGACGTTCCGGCCTTCCAGAAAGACGCCGAGAAGACCGCGCACTACACCAGACAGTACAACGCCCGCGCCGGCATTCCCGACCACCCTCAGATCTTCGAACGCTGGCAACGCGATTCGTCGCTGGTCCGCCGCACGCACGCCGGACTGCTGGACATCCCTATCGGTGAAGCCGCCAAAGAAAGGCTGGACTTCTATCCCGCGCACCGTCCGGGCGCCCCGCTGCTGGTGTTCATCCATGGCGGCTGGTGGCGCTCGCTGGACAAGTCGGACTTTACGTTCGTCGTGCCGGCCTACCGCCGCGCCGGCTTCAACGTCGCGCTGACCAATTACACGCTTGCCCCCGAGGCCAGCATCGAGGAGATCGTGCTGCAACAACTGCGCGCGCTCACCTGGCTGTACAAAAACGCCGACGGGCTGGAATTCGATCGTGAGCGCATCGTGGTCGCCGGCCACTCCGCCGGCGCGCACCTGGCATCGATGATGATGGCGGCGCACTGGCCGCTGTGGGATGCCGCCCTGCCCGGAAACCTGGTGCGCGGCGGCGTCCTGATGTCAGGCCTGTACGACCTCGACCCGATCCTGCACACTGACTTCGTTAACGTGGATTTGAAGCTCGACCCGGCCAGCGCGCTGAAGCTGTCATCCGGCCGCATGCCGCAATCGCATCCGACGCCGTTCATCACTTCGGTGGGCGACCTCGAGTCGGAAGAATTCAAGCGCCAGACGGCGCTCATCTCCTCGCAATGGCAAGCGATGCACCGTGGTGAGGTGGCGCTGGACGGTTATAACCACCTGACCATCTGCGACGCCTTCGGCGACCCGGCGCATCCGCTGTTCGAGGCCACTTGCGGCCTGCTGGCTTCGGTCTGACGGTTGGCGCCGCCACCCGCGGATCGCGGCCAACGGCAAATCATCACGAGTACGCGCCCTGACTTGCGGGGCCAGCGATCAATCGTGTCGCTGCCACCGGGCCCGCTGGTTCATGAACTCCGTGGCCAGCAGTATCTCCCTGAGCAGGTAGATGAAGCTGCCCGTCAGCGACACCATCGCCAGCACAAACATCCCCGCAATCACCGAAGCCAGCTTCAAGTCGAGCGCATCAGTGACGAACAGCGCGGCGACCACCATGCAAATCAATAGCGCACAGGTCGTCGACAGGAAGATCGCGCGGTTGATCTTGCGCGCTCGCCGGAACAGCACTTGCAGTTCTTCGCGCGCTGCCTGCTCCTGAACGGCGGTATGGTCTTCAGGCTCTTCCAGCCTGTCTTCCAGCTCGCGCGAGCGGTCGATGATACGAGCGAGCCGGTTGGTCAGTACCAGCATGTTGGTGCCAACGCCGGTCAGCAGAAACACGGGCGCAATGGCGAGCTGGATGATGTGGCCGATTTCTCCTGGCTGGATGTTCATAGCTTATTGATCACCGGGTGCGTGCGTTAGTCTTTTGTTCTGCAGCAATGAAGCTGTGCAACACAAGTCTATCAGTGCGCATTATTTCCCTGCACAAACAAGAAAATTCCTCTGTAGGCATGAATCCGTTTCGCCACAGGAATTAAACAGTGTGGCAGAGCATAAAAACTCATTCCAGACGCAGTTTTTGATCCAAATCATCTAGGTGCGTCGTTCAAAAGCTGATACATTTAACAAAAATGTTGCCAATTTGTTACTAGCGAGAAATCGAAATGAAATTCAAATTATTGACGGCCCACAGGCCACAGCAGGGGAACTGAGGTGGATCGCACCGGGTTCGGCAGAAAGGCGACCGAGGGCAAGCGGACATGATCCGCGCCGTGATCGCGGATGACCATGCACTGATGCGCGAAGGACTGAAGCACATCCTGCGCAAGGCAGATGACATCGAAGTGGTCGCCGAAGCGAGTGACGGATTTGAAGTAATGGCGCTGGTACGCAAACAGGCATTCGACGTGCTGGTGATGGACTTGTCGATGCCGGGAAGGAGCGGGATGGACCTGATCAAGCAGATCAAGGAAGAGTCGCCAAAGCTGGCCGTGCTGGTACTGACGATGCACGACGAGGATCAGTATGCGGCGCGCGCCATCCGTTCTGGCGCCCATGGCTACATGACGAAGGAAAGTGCCGGCGCCGAACTGGTCACCGCGATCCGCAAGGTCCATGCAGGACGCCCCTACATCAGCATGGAAGTCGCCGAACAACTGGCAATGGATGCAATGCCGACGCGCCAGGAACAGCCGCACAAGACCTTGTCGAATCGCGAGTTCGAGGTCTTCAACCATCTGGTGGTCGGCAAGACGGTGACGGAAATAGCGGAGCTGCTGCACTTGTCGGCAAAAACGGTCAGCACACACAAGACGAACATCCAGCAAAAGATGGAAGCGTCGTCACTGGCTGAGCTGGTGCAATACGCGATGGCGCATGGCTTGCTGGACAAATACAAGTTGTGAAGCGGAAGGAAGCAGTAACGGAAAGCTTGGCTAGGAATGCCCCGAACAATGGTCGGCTCGCCGACAAACGGCATACAGGCAAGCCCGATAGCTTTGAAGAAGTTGGATCGTGATACTAGCAACTCGCAATGAGCATGACGTGCAGAAACCGGAGAAGGCGATGCGCCATTGATTCAGCGACATCGGGAACAGCAGCACGATGCGACGAAGTCATGCCAGGCAAGCACCTGGCAGTCCCCGAAGCCTGCAGCGGCTCGGCGATCAAAACCTCGCGCATGGTTCGGTCCCTTTGTTAATTCGTTCAAGTCCACAAAACCAGGAGATGACCATGACCTCGACATCCATTTCGGAACTCCGCGCAGACACCGGAAGTTCGAGCATCCACGCCAACGCGAGCGAGGCAGGCTGGCAGCGACAAGGCAAGCTGTGGTCGAACCTGAAGGAACTCTGCGAACTGCTCCGCATCCCGGCCGCACCGTCGGTCAATGACGAAGAATTCCTGTTCCAGCATGTGCAGTTCAAGACGGGGCAGCGCATCCACACGATCGGCCAGCCCTTCGACACCTTGTTCATCGTGCACTCGGGCTTCCTGAAAACCGTGCTGATCGATGAGTTCGGCAATGAGCAAGTGCTCTCCTTCCCGATGAAGGGCGATCTGTTCGGCGTCGACGGCATCCATACCAAGCGCTATGCGTCGGAAGCGGTGGCCTTGTCGAACTGCGACCTGATCCTGCTGCCGTTCAAGAAATTCACCGCGCTTGGCCGCTCCTACGTCGAGCTCGAACACGCAATGTACAGCGTGATGAGCCGCGAACTGGTGCGCGAGCAGGCGATGGTCAGCATGCTGGGGGCGTTGTCCGCTGAAGCCCGCGTCGCACGCTTCCTGGTATCGCTGTCGGAGCGATTTTCCGAGATGGGCTACTCCAGCAAACTATTCAACCTGCGCATGACCCGCCACGAGATCGGCAGCTATCTGGGCCTGACTTTGGAGACAGTCAGCCGCACCCTGTCGGCCTTCAACGAGATCGGCCTGATTACGGTGGATCAGCGCTCGATCGGCATCAAGGACATCGATGCACTGCGCACGCTACGCCGTCTGCCGCCGTCGAGCTCGCGCTCCAAGGCTGCCGGCAAGCGGGCGCGCGAAGCCGCCGCTGCGGCCGGCACCATCAACCCGCCGCAAGCCGCCCCGGCGCGCATGCCGATGGCAGGCAGCACGGAGCTCAACCCGATTCCGGCACTGTAAGACGAACGCGCAGGTTGGATGAACGGCCCGCTTCGGCGGGTCGTTTCATTTCGGTCCGGGACCTGCACGCTGCTTCATTTGCGCCGATGATGGCGGCGTGTCGGGCCGTGTTCTTCGTGCGGATGCGCTTCATGGTGCACGTGCCCGTTGCCCGATACGGCCTCGCTGGCGGCATTGACAGCCTCGCGCGCGAGATTGGCAGCGTTCTCCGCACTGCTGCTGGCCGCCAGCATGTTCTGGCTCGCCAGACGGCTGGCTTGCCGGAATGCCTGTTCCCAGACCGAAATCATGCTGAAAAACGGATTGGCGGCCCCGCCTTCCGGTACGGCCGTGCGCGCGTCCGTCGCCGTCTCGGAAACGCGCGCACTCGTGAGTTCCGTGCATTTCTCCATGCAGTCGCGCATCGACTTGCCGAATTCGGCCTGGATCTCCGCCAGTGCCGACATGATCTCCTGCTGGCAATGAATCGCCCGGTCGGGGCGGCCGGACAGGGCCACCTGCAGCTCGGCCACCCTGGAAGGGTCGCGAAAATCAGTCGCGGCGCGGGCAAACTTCAGTTGGCGGTCGACGGCCTCGTGCGTGACGTCGAGCATCGCGCGGTCGATTCTCTCGGTTCCGCTGAATACGGCGTTGGCAAGGTGGATCGATGCCTCGAGCTGGTACTGCACGATGTCCACCATCGGATGGTGCTGCTGGCTTCTGCGCATCTTTGGGCTCCTTGCGATCGATGAGGGCGGTTGAATCGATCTAGTTTGTCATTCGAAGCCTGCCGGACTTTGATCGTTCACAAAGCCGCGCAGCCCGCTTCGATCGCCGGCAGCGCTCCGGGCTGGCAGACGAGCAAGGCACGCAGGAATTCCGCACGGAGAAAGGCGGGCGCGGGAGCCGCGACGAACCCGGTTCCCCGAGGGGGAGGCAGGTATAATACCGGCCGGCAAGCGCAGCCTTGCCCCGACAGCCGCCACCCGAGGCGCGGTCGGCTGTCACTGACCGGGACCGTATGTCAAAAAGCCAAGCCAGGAAGCCCCTGGAAATCAAGATTTCTACCGTGGTCGCCGTGGCCGCCCTGCTGGGCGACACCGACCAAGCCAAGCTGTCCGCAGCGCTGGCGCAGATTACCGGCGGCACGCCGGATTACTTCGAAGACGAATTCACGCTGATCGACCTGGCCCAGTTGCCTCCGGCCGAGGCTGGCAAGATCGCGTGGCCGGAGCTGATCGCACTGTTCAAGCAGCACCGCCTCAACCCGGTGGCCGTGCGCAACGCACCGGCATCGCTCGAAGACGCGATCCGCTCGCACGGGCTGTCGATCGACGGCGTCGAGCAGGCGAAGCCGTTTGAACTGACGCCACCGCCGTCGCCCGTGGCCGAACCGGCGCCCGTGGCCGCGCCGGAGCGGGCACCGGCCCCGACACCCACCACGGCGCCTGCCGCGCCTGCCGCCCCGGCACCGTCCGCCATGCCGCTGCCGACCATGATCATCGACATGCCGGTGCGCAGCGGCCAGCGCATTTATGCGCGCGGCTCAGACCTGGTCGTGACGGCCACCGTCAACCCGGGTGCCGAAGTGATCGCCGACGGCAGCATCCATGTATACGCACCACTGCGCGGTCGCGCGCTGGCTGGGGCATCCGGCCAGTCGGATGCCCGCATCTTCTCGTTGGCGATGGAGGCCGAGCTGGTGTCCATCGCCGGTGTTTACCGGACCTTCGACGACGGCTGGCAGAAGGATCTGTCCGGCAAGCCCGCGCAAATCCGGCTCAAAGATGAGCGCCTGGACATCAAGGCCATCCCGATCAAGTAATTCCATTTCAAAACTCAGGCAAACTCAGACAAGGGGTTTTTCGTGACAAAAATTATCGTTGTTACGTCCGGCAAGGGCGGTGTGGGCAAGACCACTTCCAGCGCGAGCTTCGCGTCCGGCCTCGCGCTGCGCGGCCACAAGACCGCAGTCATCGACTTCGACGTCGGCCTGCGCAACCTCGACCTGATCATGGGCTGCGAGCGCCGCGTGGTGTACGACATGATCAACGTGATCAACCGCGAAGCGACGCTCACCCAGGCGCTGATCAAGGACAAGCACTGCGACAACCTGTTCGTGCTGCCCGCATCGCAGACCCGCGACAAGGACGCGCTGACCGAAGACGGTGTCGAGCGCATCCTCGATGAGCTCAAGGCGTCGGGCTTCGAGTACATCGTCTGCGACTCGCCGGCCGGCATCGAGCGCGGCGCCGTGATGGCGCTGACCTTCGCCGACGAAGCCGTGATCGTCACCAACCCGGAAGTGTCGTCGGTGCGCGATTCGGACCGCATCCTCGGCATCATCCAGGCCAAGTCGCGGCGCGCGCAGAATGGCGCCGAGCCGGTGCGCGAGCACTTGCTGATCACCCGCTACTCGCCCAAGCGCGTCGAAGACGGCGAGATGCTTTCGTATGAAGACGTGCAGGAAATCCTGCGCATTCCGCTGCTGGGCATCATCCCCGAGTCGGAATCGGTGCTGCAGGCGTCCAACCAGGGCAACCCGGCGATCCACATCGAAAACAGCGACGTGTCCGAGGCTTACAAGGACGTGGTCGGCCGCTTCCTTGGCGAGGACCGCCCGCTGCGTTTTGCCGAGTATGAAAAGCCCGGTTTCCTGTCGCGCATCTTCGGAGGCAAGTGAGATGGACTTGTTTTCCTACCTCTTCGGAGGCAAGCAAAAGACGTCGGCCAGCGCTGCCAAGGAACGCCTGCAGATCATCATCGCGCGTGAGCGCCACCTGGTGAACGGACCGGACTTCATGCCGGCGCTGCACCAGGAACTGATCGCCGTGATCTCGAAGTACGTCCGGGTCAATCCGGAAGACATCAAGATCTCGCTCGACAAGCAGGGCAACCTCGAAGTGCTGGACGTGAACGTCGTGCTGCCGGATGGCGGCAACTGACACGGCGCTCACGCCCGCGTCTCCCCTGCTGCACGGCATCGATTTCACGTCGGCGCCGCGCGGCAGGAAAGGCATCACCATCGCATCCGGCCTGCTGGCCGGCGACACCTTCAGGCTGCATGACCTGCAGGCCCTACCTGACTTCCCATCTTTCATTGCGTGGCTGGACCAGCCCGGTCCATGGCTGGGCGGCTTCGATTTCCCGTTCTCGCTGCCACGCGACCTTGTCGCGCTGCTCGGCTGGCCGACCGACTGGCCGACACTGATCCGCCATTACGCTGCGCTGACCCGCGCGGAACTACGTGACACCTTCAAGGCCGTCTGTGATGCGCGTCCGGCCGGCAGCAAGTTCCTGCATCGCGCAGCCGACCTGGCGGCAGGCTCGTCGTCGTCGATGAAATGGGTGAACCCGCCGGTGGCCTACATGCTGCATGCAGGCGCGCCGCTGCTGCTGCAGGCAAATGTGACGATCCCGCAGATGCACGCAGGCGACCCGCAACGCATTGCCCTCGAGGCCTATCCGGGGATGGTGGCGCGCAGCATCACGCGCGCGTCCTACAAGAATGATGCGCCATCGCTGCAGACGCCGGAACGGCGCGCGGCGCGGCTGGCCATCGTCAAGGCCGTGGAACGCGGCGACTACCCGCACCGGATCAAGCTCGACGCAGGACGACACCGCAATGCGCTGCTGGACGACGGCAGCGGCGACCTGCTGGACGCCGTGCTGTGTGCCTTGCTGGCCGCCTGGGGCTGGCAGCGACGGGATGACAACTACGGCCTGCCGCCGCACGATCGGCTGGAAGGCTGGATCGTCGGCGCGCTGGCGGACGACGCTGGCTCCCGGCTTTCGCCGGGATGACGTTTGACAGGAAGCAGTTTGTCGACAGGTCGGCCCGTGCCGGGATCCGGCGTCTTGACTCAATGAGCCCTTGTCACGGTAGCGAGGACAACGTCACGCCGCGTTGCGGCTGGCCGCGAACGCGGCATACCACTGCAGCGATTGCGGATTGGCCATTGCATCCGGATTCGCAATCTTTTCGATCGGCTGTCCGAGCAGCAGCTTCTTGATCGGCAGTTCCATCTTCTTGCCCGTCAGCGTACGCGGAATCTCGGCGACCTGAATCACGTCATTCGGCACATGGCGCGCCGACAGCCGCGTCCGTATCTGGTCACGGATTCGATCTTCCAGCGCCGCGTCAAGCTTGATGCCATCGCGCAGCACCACGAACAGCGGCATCCATGATTCGCGACCGAGATATTCGAGGTCGACCACCATGCTGTCGAGCACCTCGGGCAGGTCTTCCACGACACGATAAATTTCGGCCGTACCCATCCGTATGCCATGGCGGTTGATGGTCGCATCGGAACGCCCGTAAATCACTGCGCCGCCGCGCGGCGTGATGCGTATCCAGTCACCATGGCGCCACAGGCCGGTGTAGTGATCGAAATAACTTTCGAGATAGCGCTTGTTACCGGCGTCGTTCCAGAAATACAGCGGCATGGACGGCATCGGCTCGGTCACGACCAGTTCGCCGACCTGATCGACCAAAGGACGACCGTTGTCATCCAGCGCATGCACAGCGACGCCGAGCGAGCGGCATTGCATCTCACCGGCATACAGCGGCAGGTTAGGACAAGCGCCGACGAAGGCGGCTGCAATGTCGGTGCCGCCGCTGATCGAGGCCAGCAGGACGTCATCTTTCACTTCGTCATAAATCCAGTGATAGGCCTCGGCTGCCAGCGGCGAGCCGGTGGAGCCTATCGAGCGCAGCGACGACAAATCGGCGATCTGTTTCGGCGACACGTGTGCCTTCATGCAGTTGGCATAGAACGCGGCGCCGACACCGATGAAGCTCAGCTTGTGATCGGCAGCGAAGCGCCACAGGCGACTCATGTCCGGATAGCCGGGATTGCCGTCATAGATGCAGATGGTGGCGCCGACCAGCAAGCCGGTGATCTGCGAGTTCCACATGATCCAGCCGGTGGTCGAGAACCACAGGAAGCGATCCTGCTCGCCGAGGTCGAGATGCAGCGCGTGTCCCTTCAGCGTCTCCAGCAGGCTGCCGCCATGACCATGCACGATGGGCTTGGGCATGCCGGTGGTGCCGGACGAATACAGGATCCACAGCGGATGGTCGAACGGCAGCTGCTCGAAGCGGATGTCATTGGCCTGCGCTGCCGGGTGCGTGAACAACGCTTGCCAGCGCAGCACGTCGCCGGCGCCGCTGGCGACGTCCAGCGTCGCGTCCGCATCGAGGTAAGGGAACAGCACCGTGTGCTTCAAAGTCTTGAGCTCGCCGCGCATGGTCTGCACGACATCGAGGCGATTGAAATCCTTGCCGCCGTAACGATAGCCATCGACGGCGATCAGCAGCTTGGGATCGATTTGCCGGAAGCGGTCCAGCACGCTGGACGTGCCCATGTCGGGCGAGCATGACGACCAGATCGCGCCGATGCTGGCGCAGGCATAGAAAGCGATGGCTGCCTCGGGCGTGTTCGGCAGATAAGCGACCACCCGGTCGCCCGGCCCCACGCCCAGCGCGCGCAGCGTATTGGCGACTGATGTGACCTGCGAGCGCAATGCGCGCCAGCTCAACGTGACTGGCGCGCGCGTTTCGGATTCGGCCTCAATGGCAGGCTTGTCGGCCGTTTCATCCGTCAGGTTGAAGCGGAACAGCTGCTCGGCAAAGTTCAGTCGACTGCCGGTGAACCATTGCGCACCGGGCATCGCATGCGTCGACAGGATTTCCTGGTAGGGCTGGGAGCTGCGGACCTCGAAATAATCCCAGATCGATTGCCAGAAATTTTCGAGGTCATCGACCGACCACTGCCACAGCTGCTGGTAGTCGTCAAAACGCTGCTGGTGCTGTTGCGCCAGCCAGTTCGTGTAATGGGTGAGCCTGCTGTTGGCGATGCGCTCGGCGCTCGGCGTCCACAGCAGCGGGTACTCGTCCGCCATGCCTGTCTCCGTCTGTTGTTGTTGTCAGGGGCCGGAGCATGATAATCCAAACTGACGCAAACGCCGGCGAGTCGCTCACGATCGGCGGCCACCAGTGATCGGCGGTGCAGCAGCTTCAGAAACTGCGGCAAGCGCCACCTTGCCGCGGTCGTGACGGAGTGCCGATCGCGCTCAATGCAGCTGATGCTTCAGCTGCGACAGCTCCTGGTGCGCCTGCAGCACGGCCTGCTTTACCTGCTGGTCGATATTGCCGCCCTTTTCGCAGGCGGCCTTGGCCTTGTCGCCCAGCTCCTCCAGCTGGTCCACGCACTGCTGGATGGCTTGCTGGTCCTTCGCCTGCTGCAGTTGCTGTTTGGCCTTGCTCGATTGCTGATCCAGCTGCTGAATGCTGCTCTTCAGTTCCGAGGGAACGCCGCTGCCGGCGCGTTCGCACGCCTGGCTGGCCTGGTGGATAGTCTGCTCAATCTTCGAGAAGCGCTGCCGGACTTCATCTGCTTGCATCATGGTCCACTCCTGTCGTCGTCGAATGTCATCGGTTGCCATCAAGTACCCGGGCCGTCCCGGCCACGATTGGATGACGGGGGCAGCACCAAGTTCAATGCAGAACATTGCCGCCCGTCGAACCTGCGGCCCCTGCCGCGGCAGCCCCGCCCTCACCGGCAGGCAGCCCGCGCTCGATGAACTGCTTCATACGCCGCAAGTCATCGTCGAGCGCCTGCCCGGGATCGGCGCCGGTCAGCACCGCCAGCGCCTTGCCTGTGCCGCCGGCAGGCGGCCGCCACGATATGCGCACCGTTACGCGCGTGCCCGCGCCCGATGGTTCGAGCACGACCCGACCTTCGGTATCGACATCAGCCCCTGACTCGCTTTGCCAGGCCAGCCGTGACGGACGCTCGGCAGCCGTCAGCACACACGCGAATTCGACGTCGCTGCCGGCCGGCCCCTGCACCACCCAGTGCGAGCGGCCGCCGCCAAGGTCACGCACTTCGATCACATGCGACATGAAATGCGGAAAGTTCTCGTAATGGCTCCAGACGTCATAGACGGTTTCGGGCGGTGCAGCGATCTCGATGGTGCGCTGCGCCTCGATGCCTGCGCCCACTTCACCACCATGCTCGCCGGCCATGCCGCCTGTGTCGCTGCGCCGCCCGGTTCCACTGCCCGCCATCAGGCCGAGGCCCGTGGCAGCGGCAATCAATCCCAGCGGCTGGCGGCGCGACAGTGCATACCAGGTCAGCGCACCGACACCCAGTGCGCCGGCTACCCACAGGCTGCTGCGTCCCCGTGCGGGGTCTGACAGCCATCCGCCCCCTGCCTCAGCCGTCTGCAAGTCGTGCCGGACCGATTCGACGCCCGGTATGGCGGCAACGATATCGAGCAATCGTTGCGCGGCCCCATCGTCGATCACGCCAGACAGCGTGACGACGCCCTCATCGGCGCTCACCGCCATGCCATGCAAGCCCGGCATTGCACGCCCAAGGCGTGAACGCACGCGTGCTTCAAGTACATGGTTATCGAGGGGCTTGATGTCACGCGGCGTGATCGCGCGCACCGCTTCGGCCTGCAAGCCGGCGAGCCGCTGTCTGGCGTCGCGCATGGTCTGGTTGAGCAGCCTGGATGTCCGGTGAGTCGCGCTGCTGACTTTGTCCTGCAGCAGCGCACGACGCCGACGGCCTTGCGATGGATCGGCGACATACATGGCCAGCGCGCCCAGGGCGACGCCGCCAAGCAGGTTCATCCAGGGCAAAGCCTGGCGACTCTTCCGGTATTCCACGATGCTCTCCTTGTCAGTGGGAATGAGAGTGTTCGGTGGCCGAAGCGGGTGCTGCCGGCGCACGCAAGCGTTGTGCCCGGGCCAGCAAGGCGCGGGCCTCGACGAGCTCGACCTGACGGAAATCCGCATACCACTGCCCGACGGCGTCAAACGGTTCCGGCTGCTGCAGGATGATCACCGCATCCGACCATCCCAAGACTTTCTCGTGTGCCTCGCGCGACGACACAGGAACCGCGACCGTGATCCTCCCGACCTGCAAGGCGCGCAACGCACTGATCGCGGCCAACACCGTGCTGCCGGTGGCCATGCCATCATCGACGATCAGCACGGGACGCCCGGCAAGGGAGGCCAGCGGGGCGCTGGCCGGATAGTGCTGTTCGCGCTCCTGCAACTCGCGCGCTTCCCTTTCCACCACGGCGGATATGGCTGCATTGGACAGGCGCAGCCTTTGGACGAGTTCGCGGTCGATCATGCAATGACCGCCAGCAGCGATCGCACCCATCGCGAACTCGGGGTAATGCGGCACGCCGAGCTTGCGCACGATCAGCGGCTCCAACGGCAATCGCAGACGCTGCGCAATCTCGAACCCGACCGGCACACCACCTCGCGGCAAGGCCAATACAACCGTACCCGCGCTGGTTTTCCCGACCAGCTTGTCGGCTAGCAGGCGTCCCGCCTCCCTCCGGTCTTTCAGTAATGCCACCGCACCACCTCGCTCAAGCCCTCCCGCTTTGACAGGGCGCCCGGCCGAAAGCTCAAATTGCAAGCAAGTAAAATTGCAGATCAAACTTCCGATATTCGATACTGGATGGACGATCCCGGGCTTGCATGAACTTCCAACGCAAGTCCCATTCTGAATCTGCAAGACCAGAACGACGAGCACGCATGAAAAAATTACTTGCGATTCTGCTGACCATCGCCAGTGTCAGCGCGTGGCTGGCCGCCGGGTCCCACAAGGGCTTGCCCGAAGCCGCTGCGCAGACCACCAGTTGCCTTCCGCACTTCCATGAAAAAGCGCCGCCGGCATTGACGCGACCCGCGCTGCAAGCCAGCACCGTGGGCTTGTGTTACGAAGCCTTTGCAGTGATGTACTCCGGCGTGTCGCGCACGCCGCTGTGGTCGGCCGAGCACCTGACACGCGACAGCCTGGAACGGGCGAAAGAGGTGAAGCGCGAAGACAGCTTCCACGCCGAGGAAGCACTGCCCGACAGCTACCGTGCGCAGCTGTCCGACTATGCACGCTCGGGCTTCGATCGCGGCCACATGAGCCCGGCGGCCGACATGCCGAGCAAGGTGGCGCAGCATGAAAGCTTTTCGCTGGCGAACATCGTTCCGCAAAACCGGCATAACAACCAGGTGCTGTGGTCCGCGATCGAGGGCGCGACGCGCCACCTGACGAATATGCGCGGTGAGCTCTATGTGGTGACCGGGCCGATCTTCGAGGGTGACAAAGTCGAACGATTGAATGGCCGCGTGTTCATTCCCACCCATGTGTTCAAGGCGGTGCTCGACCCGGCCACGCAGGAAGCGGCGGCCTGGATCGCGCCCAATGCCGATGGCGATGTCTACGATGTCGTGTCCATCGCCGAGCTGGAAAAGCGTGCGAAGATTGATGTGTTCCCGAAGCTGCCGGCCAGCGCGAAGGAACGCGTGATGAACTTGCCATCGCCGCGCATCCGTGGCCGGAAATGAGCGGCATCGATATTGCCCCCGAATCCGGAGGAATCCCATGAGCACCCCGCTGCAACCCTTCCAGAACGAAAGCCAGTCGCTGGCCATCGGCGAACTGACGGTGGAAAACCGTGTCGACCAGGTCGAACTGTACGGTTCGTTGGCGATTACCCGCGACAAGGCCGGCCTGCAGCTGGCGCGCGAATTGAAGGCGGTGCTCGATGCGACGCTGGCGCACCTTGAAAACGCGACCGACCTGCCAGAGCAGATCGCGCTGCGGCCTGCCGACAGCGTCGACAATCCGTTCAAATAAGGATTGCCCGCCCTGGCGTGAGCAGTTTTACAACTCCGACGCGGCCCGCCCATCGCTGGCATACTGTCGGCCTTGAACCTGCCAGGCCCGCCGCATGTCTGCCGTACCCCGTCACCTGAAGTCCTTTACCCCCTACCGTGAGGGGCTGAAACCCGCGCCCTTCCTGCCGATGTCGCGCGCGGAAATGGACAAGCTCGGCTGGGACAGTTGCGACATCATCCTCGTTACCGGCGACGCCTACATCGACCATCCCAGCTTCGGCATGGCTCTGGTCGGCCGCCTGCTCGAATCGCAGGGCTTCCGCGTCGGCATCATCAGCCAGCCTGACTGGCAATCCGTCGATCCCTTCCGTGCGCTCGGCAAGCCGAACCTGTATTTCGGCGTCACCGCGGGCAATATGGATTCGATGATCAATCGCTACACGGCGGACAAGAAGATTCGTTCCGACGATGCGTACACGCCCAATGGCGAGCCGAACAAGCGCCCCGATCGCGCGGTGACGGTGTATGCGCAGCGTGCGCGCGAAGCCTATCCGGGTACGCCGATCATCATCGGCAGCATCGAAGCGAGCCTGCGCCGGATTGCGCATTACGACTACTGGTCGGACACCGTGCGCCGCTCGGTACTGACCGATTCGAAAGCGGATATCCTCCTGTTCGGCAATGCCGAGCGCGCACTGATCGACGTGTCCCATCGCCTCGCTGCCGGCGAGCCGGTGAAGTCCATTCGCGACCTGCGTGGCACGGCCTTCATGGTGCCGCGCGGCTGGCTGCCGGCCGACGGCTGGAGCGTGGTTGACTCGAGCCGCGTCGATACGCCGGGCCGGGTGGAAGCCCATCCGAACCCTTATGAAATGAAGGAAAAGGATCCGAAGGCCTGCGGCACGCAAGGCAATGACGGCGACAAGCCGGCCGAGGCCAAGGTGGTGCCGATCAGGATCCTGAGCCGCGAAGAGCGACTCGCGCAGCAGAAGGAAATCCGCGCGCGCAGCGTGGTACGCCTGCCGGCCTTCGAAACGGTCAAGGAAGACCCGGTCTCCTATGCGCATGCATCGCGCGTGTTCCACCTCGAATCCAATCCCGGCAATGCGCGCGCGCTGGTGCAGGCACATGGCGAGCGTGATGTATGGCTGAACCCGCCACCCTTGCCGCTGGCGATGGAAGAGATGGATTACGTGTTCGACCTGCCGTATGCGCGCTCGCCGCACCCGGCGTATGGCAAGGCACCTATCCCGGCCTGGGAGATGATTCGTTTCTCGGTCAATATCATGCGCGGCTGCTTTGGCGGCTGTACCTTCTGCTCGATCACGGAGCATGAAGGCCGCATCATCCAGAGCCGCTCCGAGCCGTCCATCCTGCGCGAGATCGAACTGATCCGCGACAAGACCAAGGGCTTCACCGGTACCATCTCGGATCTCGGCGGTCCGACCGCGAACATGTACCGGCTCGCGTGCAAGGACAAGGCCGTCGAAGAGACTTGCCGCCGATTGTCCTGCGTGTATCCCAGCATTTGCAGCAACCTGAACACTGATCACGGCAAGCTGATCCAGCTGTATCGCAAGGCACGCGCCATCCCCGGCGTGAAAAAGATCCTGATCGGTTCCGGCCTGCGCTATGACCTCGCGGTGCGCTCGCCCGAGTATGTGAAGGAGTTGGCGACCCACCACGTGGGCGGCCTGCTGAAGATCGCGCCCGAGCATTCGGAAGATGGTCCGCTGTCGAAGATGATGAAGCCGGGCATGGGCGCGTATTACGATTTCAAGCGCCTGTTCGACAAGTATTCGAAGGAAGCAGGCAAGGAACAGTACCTGATCCCCTATTTCATCGCCGCGCACCCGGGCACGACCGATGACGACATGGTGAATCTCGCGCTGTGGCTGAAGGAAAATGACTTCCGTCTCGATCAGGTGCAGACCTTCCTGCCGACGCCAATGGCAATGGCGACCACCATGTACCACACGCGCAAGAACCCGCTGCACAAGATTTCGAAGGATTCGGAGGCCGTGGAGACGCCGCGTCTGGGCAAGGTGCGTAAGTTCCACAAGGCGCTGCTGCGCTGGCATGATCCGGAGAACTGGGAGGTCTTGCGCGAGGGTTTGAAGCGCATCGGCCGCAGCGATTTGATCGGCAACGGCCCGATGCATCTGGTGCCACGTTCCGATATGGCGGCATCAGCGGCTGCAAGCGCACGCCGTCCGCGCCGCGACGAGACGCCGTCCATCGACAGGATTGCGAAGAAATTTGGGCACAAGACCGTGCGCGCCGGTGCTGCGATCGCGCGCAAGCGGCGGGTGTGAGGGGTATGCGGACGCGCGAATGAAAAAAGCCGGTCCCGAGGGACCGGCTTTTTCGTATTCTGGTGGGAAGTGCTGGCTTCGAACCAGCGACCTATCGCGTGTGAGGCGATCGCTCTACCCCTGAGCTAACCTCCCGGGCAAGACCAAAATTATGGCATAACTAAAGCCGGAAATCAATTTCCTGATGCCTCTGCCGGTTCGGACAGCTTGCGCCAGAGGCAGCTGCCCTTGGCCTCCTTGTCGAGGCCATCCAGCAGCGCCTGATGCTCGGCCAACTCTTCAGGGGTCGGCCCCAGCAGGATGATGTCGGCCAGCGCAACGCCGGAGTTGCCGCCGGCACCCTCATCGCCATCGACATGCAGGTCCATCGACAGGCTATCCTGCCCGCGGGTCATCGCAATGAATACCTCGGCCAGCAGTTCCGAGTCGAGCAGCGCGCCGTGCAAGGTGCGGTGCGCATTCGATACGCCGTAACGCTCGCACAATGCATCGAGCGAATTGCGTTTGCCCGGATGCAGCTCCTTCGCCTGCGCCAGCGTGTCCGTGACGGACGCCACATGCTCGGCAAACTTCGGCAAGCCCAGACGCTCGAACTCGGCGTCGATGAAGCCCACGTCGAAGGCGGCATTGTGGATGATGATCTCGGCGTCGCGCACGAATTCGCAGAATTGATTCGCGATCTCGGCGAACTTCGGTTTGTCGCTCAGGAATTCCGTGGTCAGCCCGTGCACTGCCAGCGCGCCCGGATCAGAATCGCGTTCGGGGTTGATGTAGTAATGGAAGTTGTTGCCGGTCAGCCGGCGGTTGACCATTTCCACGCAGCCGATCTCGATGATGCGGTCGCCGCTGCGCGCGTTCAGGCCGGTGGTTTCGGTGTCGAGGACGATCTGTCTCATGGTGTCGTGGTCCGTGTTCAGGCGGCGACGCCGCGGCGCGCGATCTCGACGCCGCGATTGGCCAGTTCATCGGCCCGCTCGTTGCCGGCATGGCCGGCATGGCCTTTCACCCAGCGCCATTCTATCGTGTGGCGCAGGCGCGCCTCATCGAGCGCCTGCCACAGGTCGACGTTGAGTACCGGCGATTTATCGGCCTTGCGCCAGCCGCGCTTCTTCCAGCCTTCGATCCATTCGCTGATGCCCTGCTGGACGTATTTGCTGTCGGTATGCACCACCACGTCGCTCGGGCGCTTGAGCGCATTCAGCGCCTCGATCACGGCACGCAATTCCATGCGGTTGTTGGTGGTGTTGAGTTCGCCGCCGCACAGTTCTTTCTGGTGTTCGCCGGCGACCAGCCATGCGCCCCAGCCGCCGACCCCGGGATTGCCCTTGCAGGCGCCATCGGTATAAATGTCAATCTTGTCCATTGTCTTCACTCAGTCCTGTTGGCCGAGCCGTGTTCTTTCATTCGGTTTGTCGCTGGTACGCCGACGGTCACGCCGGCGCGTCGCGTTTGCCATGCCGGCCCGACCAGGCGCATGCCCTTGACGCGCTTGATCGCCTGCACGATGTACAGCGCGCCCAGGTAAGGCCACCACCGGTTGCCCGCCTTCTCGAGGAAGGCGAAGCGCTGCAGCCACTTCACGGTCGCGCACGGCGGCGCGTAACAACCGAAGTGGCCACGGTTGATTTCCATGTTCAGGAGCTTCAGCCAGTCCTTCAGCCGTGGCACGCTGATGAATTCGCCGTGCAGCGGCAGGAAATGCGCGCCGGTCAGTCGACCCGCCGCCTGCCTTGCGCCCCACATGCTGACCGGATTGAAGCCGCAGACGATGACTTGGCCTTCCGGGATCAGCACGCGCTCGACCTCGCGCAATACCTGGTGCGGCTCGGCCGCGAATTCGAGGACGTGCGGCAGCACCACCAGGTCCAGGCTCTGGGTCGCGAATGGCAGCTCGGCGAAATCATGCACCAGCACCACCTGCCGCTCGCCATTCAGCTGGCGTACCTCGGCCGCGGGAAAGACCGAATCCGTGACCCAGCGATTCGGCATCCGGTTGGCTGACAGCGCATCGATCTGCGGCAAGCCGACCTGCACGGCATTGAAACCAAAGATGTCGGCCGTCAGCTCGTCGAGCCGAGCCTGCTCCCAGGCCTGTGCATAAGCGCCGGCCGGCGTATCGAACCAGGGGGCGAGCGATATAATCGAATTTTGGTCTTGTCGGTCGATACCCATGTCCGTGATACAGCCCCTGCAAGTCACTGCGGTTCCGGCGTTTGCCGACAATTACCTGTGGCTGATCCACGACCAGCAGCATGCGGCGGTCGTTGATCCCGGCGATGCGGCCCCGATCGAAGCCGCGCTGGCGGCGATGCACCTGAAGCTGGCCGCTATTTTACTCACTCACCATCACCACGACCATGTAGGCGGCGTGAAGGAACTGCTCGCCCATCATCAAGTGCCGGTATTCGGCCCAGCGCGCGACAAGATTGACGACCTGTCGTATCCGCTGACCGAAGGCGACACAGTGACGCTACCCGAGCTCGGCCTGCAGCTGTCAGTGCTCGACGTGCCCGGCCATACCGCCGGCCATATCGCCTACGTAGCCGACCTCGCGGACGGGCAGCACTGGTTGTTCTGCGGCGACACGCTGTTCGCGGGCGGTTGCGGACGCCTGTTCGAAGGCACGCCGGAACAGATGACGGCATCGCTGGCCAAGTTCGAGGCACTGCCCGACGCGACCCGCGTGTACTGCGCGCACGAGTACACAGTGTCCAACCTGCGCTTCGCGGTCGCCGCAGAACCGGGCAATGCCGCCATCGCGCAGCGCCTGGCCGATGCGATGGCCCTGCGCGAACGCGGCGAATCGACGGTGCCGTCCACCATCGGCCAGGAAAAAGCAACCAATCCCTTCCTGCGCTACCGCGAGCCCGCGATCGCCCAGACCCTGCGTACGGAGGGTCGATTGCAGCAAGAAGGCCCGGTAGCGGCCTTTGCAGCGCTCCGCGACTGGAAAAACAATTATCGATAGCGAACTTGCCTTTATCACAGGCAAACTTTCGTTATCTTGCATTTATCTACAATTCGGTACGGTAATTCCGCTTGACGGGCTTGCACCCCCTCACTACACTTGCGCGAATTCAATTGGAACGGCCAGCGCACACTTGCGCTGTCCGTGAGCTTTCGAGGCCAATGCAGCAATCCCGAATCGCCCAGCTGGTAAGCATCGCCCTTTTCTTCTGCCTGACGCTGACTGCAGCGAAGGCGAACGACCTGAGCATCCAGCCTGCGGCCACACCCGCACCTGCCGATCCGACTGTCGATCCGTACAGCGCTGAAGCGCCTCGCCTCGGGCCGAGCGAATTCGACGCGCCCTATGCCGATGCCGAGCTCGCGCAGTTCGACCTGTGGGAGCGCATCCGCAAGGGCTTCGCGATTCCCGACCTGAACAATCCGCTGGTCGCCAATCACACCACCTGGTACAGCTCGCGCCCCGAATACATCCAGCGCACCACCACACGCGCATCGCGCTACCTTTTCCATGTGGTGCAGGAACTGGAGAAGCGCCAGATGCCGATGGAGCTGGCGCTGCTGCCCTTCATCGAGTCAGCCTTCAACCCGCAGGCGTATTCGAGCGCGAAGGCGGCCGGCATGTGGCAGTTCATCCCCAGCACGGGCCGCGACTACAACCTGAAGCAGAACGCCTTCCGTGACGAGCGGCGTGACGTGCTGGCTTCCACCAGCGCCGCGCTGACGTATTTGCAGAAGCTTTATAACCAGTTCGGCGACTGGCAGCTGGCGCTGGCCGCGTATAACTGGGGCGAAGGCTCGGTGGCGCGTGCGATCGCCAAGGCCGAGGCACGCGGGTTGCCGACCGATTACAACAGCCTGTCGGCTTTCATGCCGGCCGAGACGCGCAATTACTATCCAAAGCTGCAAGCGGTGAAGAACATCATCGCCGCGCCAGGCCAGTACAACATCAAGCTGCCGACGGTCGACAACGAGCCTTATTTCGTGTCGATCAAGAAGACGCGCGACATCGACGTCAAGCTCGCCGCCCAGCTGGCCGAGCTGCCGATGGAAGAGTTCAAGGCACTGAACCCGCAGTTCAACCGCCCGGTGATCACCGGCGGCGACAAGACCCAGATCCTGCTGCCGCAGCTGAATGCGGAAAAGTTCAAGGAAAACATGTCGAAGTGGACCAAGGCGCTGTCGAGCTGGACGGCGCACAAGGTCACTGCCGCGCGCGAGCGCATCGAGACCATCGCCGCCAAGTTCAAGACCACGCCGGAAGTGATTCGTGAGGCGAACGCGATTCCGCCCAACATGCACCCGACCGCCGGCTCGACCGTGCTGGTGCCCAAGCCGCCGGCGGCGGCTGACAAGGACATTGACCTCACGACGTCCGACACTGCCGTGTTGGCCATCGAGCCGGACGAGCCGCCGCGCAAGAAGATCAGCATCAAGGTCGGCAAGCGCGACACGATGGCGAGCATCACCGCGCGCTACAAGGTGACGCCGGCCGAAGTGCGCCAGTGGAATGACCTGAAGGGCGACAAACTGTCGGCCGGCCAGAGCCTGAAGCTGGAAGTGAAGGCGCCGAAGAAGGTCAAGGGCGGCAAGGCCGAGAAAGGCGGCAAGGCGGACAAATCCGAGAAGTTCGACAAGCCTGCCAAGTCCGGCAAGGTCGAAAAGCTGGTGCGCTCGCCGCACGAGAGCAAGAAAGTCGCGCCGGCGCACAAGCACCGGCATCGCGACTAAGCCTTCAGGCCGGGCGTTCAGGCCACCCGCTTGAAGTTCGCGGCGGCGAGCAGCCGCTGCGTGTAGGGCTCGCGCGGGTGGTTCAATACCTCGGCCACCGGCCCGCTTTCCACCACCTTCCCATCCTTCATCACCAGCACGCGGTGCGCCATCGCGCGGATCACCGCGAGGTCATGGCTGATGAACAGATAGGCGATGCAATGCTTCTTCTGCAGCGTCGCCAGCAACTCCAGCACCTGGTACTGCACCGACACGTCGAGCGACGAAGTCGGCTCGTCCAGCAGGATCAGCTCCGGCTTCAGCACCAGCGCACGGGCGATCGCAATCCGCTGCCGCTGTCCGCCGGAGAATTCATGCGGATAGCGCGCCATCATCGCCGGCGACAGCCCCACTTCCTGCAAGCCGGCAGCAACGGCCTCGCGCAAGGCCTGCGGCGACAGCGCCGGCTGATGCAATGCCAATCCCTCGCCAACGATCTGTTCGACAGTCCGGCGCGGCGACAGCGATGCGAACGGGTCCTGGAACACCACCTGCATCTTCGCGCGCAAGGGCCTCAGCGCGTCACTGCCCATCGAACTGACCGGCTTGCCGTCGAATCGAATCTCGCCCGAGGTACGGGCGACCGACAGCCGCAACAGCGCCATGCCCAGCGTGGACTTGCCGGAACCGGACTCGCCGACGATGCCGAGCGTCTCGCCACGCTGCAGCCCGAGGTCGAGCGTCTCGACGGCGACAAACTCGCGCTCGCGGAACCAGCCCGCGCGGATGCCAAAGCTGCAGCGCAGGCCGGTGGCTTCGAGCAAGGGTGCGCCATCGGCCACGGCTTCATCCACCATACGCTTTGCATGGCTGGCCAGCAGACGCTGCGTGTAAGCCTCGCGCGGGTGCGCAAACAACGTGGCAGTATCGGCAGTCTCGACCAGCTGCCCTTGCTGTATCACGCCAACGCGGTCGGCGA
>JBDKLN010000048.1:0-10807 GCA_039806045.1 Pseudomonadota bacterium | reverse complement strand
GGCCATCCTGTACCCGGAACTGGTCGGCGCATCGACGCTGAAGCCGGAAGTCGTGTCCGGCCTCGACATCCTGATCGTGCGTGAATTGAACGGCGACATCTACTTCGGCCAGCCGCGCGGCATGCGCGAAGCGCCGGACGGCCCGTTCAAGGGTGCGCGCGAAGGCTTCGACACCATGCGCTACTCGGAACCCGAGATCCGCCGCATCGCCCACGTAGCGTTCCAGGCCGCGCAAAAGCGCAGCAAGCGCCTGACCAGCGTCGACAAGGCCAACGTGCTCGAGACCTTCCAGTTCTGGAAAGACGTGGTCACCGAGGTGCACAAGGACTACCCCGACGTGGCGCTCGACCACATGTACGTCGACAACGCGGCCATGCAGCTGGTGAGGGCGCCCAAGAGCTTCGACGTGATCGTCACCGGCAACATGTTCGGCGACATCCTGTCGGATGCCGCAGCGATGCTGACCGGCTCGATCGGCATGCTGCCGTCGGCTTCGCTCGACGCGCACAACAAGGGCCTGTACGAGCCCTCGCACGGCTCGGCACCGGATATCGCGGGCAAGGGCATCGCCAACCCGCTGGCCACCATCCTGTCGGCGGCGATGATGCTGCGCTTCTCGCTGAACCTCGGCGCCGAAGCCGACCGCATCGAAAACGCGGTCAAGGCAGTGCTGGCTCAAGGCCTGCGCACGCCGGACATTTATGAAGCCGGCACCACCAAGGTCGGCACCAAGGAAATGGGCGACGCGGTCCTCAAGGCGCTCGTCTGACGGAACGGCAGCAAAAACACTGGATCCCGGCTTGCGCCGGGATGACCTTGGCAGGCGCTGCGATCGCTTGCTCCGTCGCCCCGGCGCAGGCCGGGGGCCAGCGACGTAATTCATGTTACGCAAGGAAATGACAATGAAACTCGTAGGACTCGTAGGTTGGCGCGGCATGGTCGGCTCGGTGCTGATGCAGCGCATGCAGGAAGAGAACGACTTCGCGCACATCGAACCGGTGTTCTTTTCGACGTCGAACTCCGGCGGCAAGGCCCCGGCGATGGCCAAGAACGAAACCACCCTCAAGGATGCGAACGACATCGACGCGCTGAAGAAGTGCGACATCATCCTCACCTGCCAGGGCGGCGACTACACGACCGAGATTTTCCCGAAGCTGCGCGCAGCGGGCTGGAACGGTTACTGGATCGACGCCGCCTCGACGCTGCGCATGCAGGATGACGCGATCATCGTGCTCGACCCGGTCAACCTCGACGTGATCAAATCGGCGCTGTCCAAGGGCGTGAAGAACTACGTTGGCGGCAACTGCACCGTGTCCTGCATGCTGATGGGCCTCGGCGGCCTGTTCAAGCACGACCTGGTCGACTGGATGACCTCGATGACCTATCAGGCAGCCTCGGGTGGCGGCGCACAGCACATGCGCGAACTGCTGACCCAGTTCGGCTCGATCAATGCCGAAGTCAAGGCGCTGCTGGACGATCCGGCCTCGGCCATCCTCGAGATCGATCGCAAGGTGCTGGCCAAGCAGCACGCGCTGACGGCCGACGAGACCAAGCAGTTTGGCGTGCCGCTGGGCGGCAACCTGATCCCGTGGATTGACAAGGACCTCGGCAATGGCCAGTCGCGCGAAGAGTGGAAGGGCGGCGCCGAGACCAACAAGATCCTCGGCCGCGGCGAGGCCTTCGGCGCCGGCGCGAAGCAGGCAATCGCCGTCGACGGCCTGTGCGTGCGTATCGGCGCGATGCGCTGCCATTCGCAGGCGCTGACCATCAAGCTGAACAAGGACGTGCCGCTGGACGAGATCAACGACATCATCGCCAGCGATAACCAGTGGGTCAAATTCGTGCCGAACACGCGCGAAGCGTCGATGCACGACCTGACCCCGGCAGCGACCACAGGCAAGCTGACCATCCCGGTCGGCCGTGTGCGCAAGATGCAGATGGGCGGCGAGTACATTTCGGCGTTCACCGTCGGCGACCAGCTGCTGTGGGGCGCGGCCGAGCCGCTGCGCCGCATGCTGCGCATCCTGCTCGACTGAGCTGGCATGCCACTGGCCCTGGTCGCCGGAGTAAGGGCTGATGCGTTGTCTTGACGCAACCGAACCCGCGCCTTTCCGTAATGATCGGAAATCGCGCGGGTTTTTCATTGGTACGCTTGTTCTGCATCGCTTGCTGGCTGTCGCCGGCGGGTGATAAGGTTTCGTGATGTCCTTTGTCTTCGATCAGCTGAAGCGGTGGCCGACCCTGTCCCACAGCGTGCCTGAACGCGCGCAGCGTCACTGTCCGCGCTTGCGCAGCCTCGTGCTTTGCGTTGCGGTGTGGGTGTCGTTGGGGGCATCGTTCTCCCTGCCGCTGCCGGCGCAGGCGGCCGTGCTGGGCGATGCGAATGTGCGTTCCTACCTCGGCCAGAAGCTCGATGCCGAGATCGAGATCTCGGCGCTGACGGCTGCCGAGGCCGAAGCCTTGCTGGTGCGTATCCCGGCCGCCGACGCGTTTGCATCGGCCGGCATCGACATGACGGCGCTGGTCCGCTCGCTGCGCGTGACGCTCGACAAGCGCGGCGACCAGACCTTCGCGCGCATCAATTCCGACCAACCGGTGAACGATCCATTCCTGATGGTGCTGGTCGAACTGAATGCCGGCGGGACGCGCACGCTGCGCCAGTACGCATTGCTGATCGATCCGGCGCCGCTTGATCGCGCGCCGCCGACGACCGTAGAACCCGCGATCACCGAGCCACAGTCAGCGGCGGCCAATGCCCCGGCACCCGGGGCGGGCGAAGCCGGCCCGCCGTCGGCTGTCGCGGATGCACCGACTTCGACATCCGCCTCGACGCAGGCATCTGGCAATTCGAAACTGGTGGCGACGACGTCGCGCCGCGTGCGCAAGGGCGACACGCTGGTGGCGATAGGCAAGGATGTGCAGCCGGACGGGGTGCGACTCGAACAGGTGCTGGTCGCACTGCAGCGTGCGAACCCGCAAGCGTTTGCCGGCAACAACATCAACCGGATGAAGTCAGGCAGCGTGTTGTCCGTGCCTGCGGCCGACAGCATGCGCGACATTGACGCCAATGCGGCGCGCCGCATCGTGATGGCGCAAAGTGCCGACTTCAATCGCTATCGCGAGGCGCTTGCCGAGCGCATGAACATTCCTGCGGCGCCTCCCGGCAATGCCGGCGCCGAGCCTGCTGCCGGCAACCGCAGTCGCAGCGGGACAGTGGGCGTGCAGGTGAGAGAACCCGGCGCCCGCCCCGAGCCGCAAGATCAGCTCAAGCTGACGGCGCCGGCTGCCGCCCGCAATGGGGCTGCCGCGAACGGCACCAACGACAGGAAGGCGCTGGATCAGGTCGCGTCGGACAAGGCGCTGGCCGATGCGAATTCGCGTATTGCGGCGTTGGAGAAGAACCTGACCCAGATGGAACAGATGCTCGAAGTCAGGGATCGCAAGCTCGCCGATGCGCAGAGGAGCGCCGAGCTTGCCGCGAAAGAGGCGAAGCAAGCGCAAGTCGCGTCGACCCCGGCTCCGTCGACGTCGCCCGCGAATGCCGCCCCGGCGGCACCGGCATCGCCAGGCGCCGCTTCTCCTTCATCCGCACAAGATAACAAGCCTGTAACAGGGGCCGCGCCATCCCCGTCGGCCGCGAACGCAGCCATGGACCAGCCGGCTGCAACCGTCAGCGCGAGGGCAATGCACGACAAGCCAGCCCGGCAGGATTTGTGGGCCGATGTCCTGTCCGAGCCGCTGCCGCGTGCGCTGGCTGCGGGCGCGGCACTGTTGGCGCTGCTGGCCTTGCTGGGACGGCGCTTGCGCGCACGGCGGCAGGGTGCCGGCAAGGCAGGGCGAGGTGGCAAGCGCAGCAAGGTGAACCTGGTCGGTTCCGCAACGGCCCAGACGCCGATCGCCGAAGCGGCGCCAGCGGCAGGCACGGCTGACACGGCTGACACGGCTGACACGGCTGACACGGCGGCACCGCAGGCCGAACCCGCCGTGGCGCCCGTACTCGCCGCAGTGAAGGGCGATGCGAAAGGCGCCGGCAAGGCCGGCGATGTCGATGCGATCGCCGAGGCCGATGTCTACATCGCTTACGGACGCGATGAACAGGCCGAGGAAATCCTGCGCGATGCATTGCGCGAACAACCGCAGCGGCATGTATTGCGCGTGAAGCTGCTCGAGATCTACGCCTCACGCCGTGACCGCAAAGGCTTTGGCGAATTGGCGACCGAGCTGCGCGCCGTGACCGGCGGTAAGGGCAGTGCGTGGGAACAAGCTGCCCAAATGGGGCAGATGCTCGACCCCGGCAACCCGCTGTACGGCGGCCTGCCGCAAGCAGCGGCCAATGTGCCTCGCAGCACGGCGCCGCCGTTGCAGGCCGTGCCTGCATCGGGCAAGGGCGGCGACAATGCGGCTGCTTCATCCTCCGTCGACGATTTCGGCCTCAAGCTCGAAGGCTTGCTGGACGAGCAGCGGCGCGACGCGGGGAAGCTACCCGCGCCGATGCAGGCCGCCGCTGCGTCCGCGGCGCCGGACTTCAGCCTGTCTGGCGTTGGCCGAGGCGAGACCGGCGGCAAGCGCATCGAGCCCACGCTGGGCACAGAGCTCGACCAGTCCGCGCTGACCACCAAACTCGACCTCGCGCAGGCCTGCCAGGAAATCGGCGACAACGAAGGCGCGCGCGAACTGCTGTCCGAAGTGGCGGCGGCACGCGACCCCGAGCTGTCGCGCCGCGCGCAGGACCTGCTGAGGAAGATGGCCTGACACGGCTGGACGGGCTGCTGGCTTCATCCGAGCGCGATGATGCAAGCCGGTCGTTCGGCTGTCCCGCTGTCAAGCCTTCGCAGCGGGCATCGCGTAAAATCCGCCCGACCTTCCTGTAGAAGGCAGACCCTTCATTCGACCCGGAACATCCTTGAAACGCATCGCGCTCGGCATCCAGTACGACGGCACGCCCTGGCAGGGCTGGCAGACGCAGCCGCACCGGCAAACGGTGCAGGACGTGCTGGAGTCGGCGCTGGAAAAATTCCTGCTGGCGACGACGCCGACCACCTGCGCAGGCCGTACCGATGCCGGCGTTCATGCGACCGGGCAGGTCGTGCATTTCGACACGGACGCCTCGCGCGAATTGTTTTCATGGGTGCGCGGGGTGAATGCTTTCCTGCCGGACTCGGTCGCGGTGCGCTGGGCGGCGGAAGTGGAGGGCGGCGAGCAAGGCTTCCATGCGCGCTTCTCTGCCACGGCACGCACCTACCACTACGTGATCCACAACGATGCGGTGCGCTCGCCGTTGTGGCAGGGCCGCGCCGGCTGGACCTTCCGTCCGCTGGATTCGGCGGCCATGCATGAAGCGGCACAGCGCCTGATCGGCGAACATGATTTTTCGGCGTTCCGCGCTGCCGAGTGCCAGGCGGCCAGCCCGGTACGTCACATGCATGCAATCCGTGTCACGCGCCGGCGCGACCTGGTGGTGGTCACGCTGCGGGCCAATGCTTTCTTGCACCACATGGTGCGCAATATCGTCGGCTCACTGATCCAGGTCGGCATCGGCAATCGTCGCGGCGACTGGATCGGCGAACTGCTGGCCGGCCGTAACCGCGAACTGGCTGCGCCGACCTTCAGCCCGGACGGCCTGTACCTTGCGAAAGTCGACTACGATGCGCGCTGGGGATTGCCAGCCACCGACGGCTCGCTGCCTTTCGATATCTGATCCCTGCTACCCGGCGACTGCGCCTGAACAAAGACTGACCTGAAGAACGCCATGGCCAAGCCAACCCCCGATCATCGCACCCGCATCAAGCTGTGTGGTCTGTCGACGACTGACGATGTCGCCGTGGCCGTCGACGCCGGGGCTGACGCGATCGGGCTGGTGTTCTACCCGCCGTCGCCGCGCCATGTCAGCGCCGAACGCGCCGCCGGGCTGCTGGCCGGCCTGCCGCCCTATGTGACTGCCGTCGCCCTGTTCGTGAACCCGACGCTGGCCGAGGTACAGGCGGTGCTGGCGCAGGCGCCGATAACGATGTTGCAATTCCATGGCGACGAGACGCCGGAACAGTGTCGCGAGATCGCGCAAGCGGTGGGGCGGCCGTTCATGCGTGCGCTCAGGGTTCGGCCCGAGACGACGGCCGCGGATTTGCTAGAATTCGACCTGCACTACCGTGCGTCCGGCCCGCTGTTTGCAGGGCTGCTGCTCGATACCTGGAGCGACGCCTACGGTGGCACCGGAAAGGCATTCGATTGGTCTCTCGTTCCCGCAGATATCGCGCATCAGGCCGTTTTGAGTGGTGGCTTGAACGCGCAAAATGTGACTGACGCCGTGCGTCGGTTGCGCCCGCACGCGGTCGATGTCAGCAGCGGCATCGAAGCGTCGAAGGGCGTGAAGGACCACGCGCTGATGCGTGCCTTCGTTTCTGCCGTCCGCGCCGCGGACGCACCCTAAGCCAAATTCGCAGCAACCTGCCGTCGTCCGCGACGGCAGACCACCGTCCACCGCATTGCGGTGGCAAGGAGCATTTCATGGACCAGCACACCAGCGCCGCCGGCCACTACGACCTGCCGGATGCCAAAGGCCATTTCGGCCCGTATGGCGGCAGCTTCGTTTCCGAGACCCTGACCTTTGCGCTCGAGCAGCTCAAAGCCGAGTACGCGCGCTACAAGGACGACCCCGAATTCCTGAAGGAATTCCATGACGAGCTGAAGTATTTCGTCGGCCGCCCGAGCCCGATCTACCACGCCCGCCGCTGGTCATCGGAGATCGGCGGCGCGCAGATCTACCTCAAGCGTGAGGACCTGAACCACACCGGCGCGCACAAGATCAACAACGTGATCGGCCAGGCATTGCTGGCCAAGCGCATGGGCAAGCCGCGCGTGATCGCCGAGACCGGCGCCGGCCAGCACGGCGTGGCAACCGCCACCATCTGCGCGCGCTTTGGTCTTGAGTGCGTGGTGTACATGGGTTCCGAGGACGTCAAGCGCCAGGTGCAGAACGTGTACCGGATGCAGCTGCTGGGCGCCAAAGTAGTGCCGGTCGAGTCCGGCTCCAAGACACTGAAAGATGCGCTCAATGAAGCGATGCGCGACTGGGTCACCAACGTCGAGAACACCTTCTACATCATTGGCACCGTCGCCGGCCCGCACCCTTACCCGATGATGGTGCGCGACTTCCAGTCCGTGATTGGTCAGGAATGCATCGAGCAGATGCCCGAGCTGGCCGGCCGCCAGCCCGACTATGTAATGGCTTGTATCGGTGGCGGTTCGAATGCGATGGGCATCTTCCATCCCTACATCGATTATCCGGAAGTGAAGCTGATTGGCGTCGAAGCCGCAGGCGAGGGCCTGGATACCGGCAAGCATTCCGCCTCGCTGACCGGCGGCGTGCCTGGCGTCCTGCATGGCAACCGTACCTACCTGCTGCAGGATGCGAACGGCCAGATCATCGAGACCCATTCTGTCTCGGCCGGCCTCGACTATCCGGGTGTCGGCCCCGAGCACGCCTGGCTGAAGGATTCGCATCGCGCCGAGTATGTGAGCGTCACCGATGCCGAAGCGATCAAGGCCTTCCATGACTGCTGCCGCATCGAAGGCATCATCCCGGCGCTGGAGTCCAGCCATGCGATCGCCTATGCGGTGAAGTTCGCCAAGACCCTGCCCAAGGACAAGCTCATCCTCGTGAACCTTTCCGGCCGCGGCGACAAGGACATGCACACCGTGCAGGAGTACGACCGCGCTCACGCCCGATAAGCTACTGCGCGACCCGAGTTCGGCCCTGCGATGCTCGTCGTACGCCAGTACGACTGCGCTTCTCGAACCGAACTCGGGCCGCTCGCTACGCTTCTCGGGCGGGCGCGAAATCCATTCAAATTTATTCAAGTGAGCTGAGATGTCACGTATCGATCAGACTTTCGCCGCGCTGCAGTCGCAAAAGAAAAAGGCGCTGATTACCTTCATTACCGCCGGCGATCCCTCGCCTGAACTCACCGTGCCGCTGATGCAGGCGATGGTGAAGAGTGGCGTCGACATCCTCGAGCTCGGCGTGCCGTTCTCGGACCCGATGGCCGAAGGCCCCGTGATCCAGCGTGCCAACGAGCGCGCGCTGGCCAAGGGCGTGACCATGCATGATGTGCTGGATTACGTGCGCGAATTCCGCAAGACCGATGCGACGACGCCGGTGGTGCTGATGGGCTATGCGAACCCGATCGAGCGCATGGGCATGCAGGGCTTCGTCGAAGCGGCCAAAGCCGCCGGTGCCGACGGCGCGATCGTCGTCGATTACCCGCCCGAGGAGTGCGCCGAGTTCGCGAAGGCGCTGCGCGCAGCCGACATGGACCTGGTGTTCCTGCTTGCGCCGACTTCGACCGAGCAGCGCATCCGTCAGGTGGCCGAAATCAGCAGTGGCTTCTCGTACTACGTGTCGCTGCGCGGCGTGACCGGCGCCGGCCACATCGACACGGCCGAAGTCGCCGAGCGCATCGCGGCCATTCGTCAGCACGTGAAGCTGCCGATCGGCGTGGGCTTTGGCATCCGCGACGCCGACACCGCGGCGGCGGTCGGCTCCGTGGCTGACGCGGTCGTGATCGGCAGCCGCATCATTCAGGAACTGGAAAACACGCCCGCCGACCAAGCGGTGGCGGCGGTGCAAGCCTTCCTCGCGCCGATCCGCAAGGCGCTGGACGCGCTGCCGGGCTGAAAAACCGGGCCAGGGTGGCGCCCGGGCGTTGCCATCCTGGTATTTTCCTGTCGCTGGCATCCTGCCGCTTCTCCCAGTAAAATACGGGGTTATTCGGCGCACGACGCCCGACCCGAGAAAGTGAGCCTCCATGAGCTGGCTAGAAAAACTCCTCCCGCCCCGCATCCAACGTTCTGACCCCACCACCCGCCGTTCGGTCCCCGAAGGCCTGTGGGTCAAGTGCCCCTCCTGCGAGTCCGTGCTCTACCGCACCGACCTCGAATCGAACCAGCAAGTCTGTCCGAAGTGCGATCATCACATGCGCATCCGCGCGCGTGACCGTCTTGACGCGCTGCTGGACCCCGAAGGCCGCTACGAAATCGGCCAGGAAGTGCTGCCCGTCGACACGCTGAAATTCAAGGACAGCAAGAAGTATCCGGATCGCCTGAAACAGGCGCTTGACGCCACGGGCGAGACCGATGCGCTGATCGTGATGGGCGGCGCCATCATGTCGCTGCCGGTCGTGGTGGCCAGCTTCGAATTCGAATTCATGGGCGGCTCGATGGGCGCCGTTGTCGGCGAGCGCTTCGCGCGCGGCGCACAGATGGCGCTCGAACAGAAAGTGCCGTTCATCTGCATTACGGCCACCGGTGGCGCGCGCATGCAGGAAGGTCTGCTGTCGCTGATGCAGATGGCCAAGACCACGGCGATGCTGACCAAGCTGGCCGAGAAAAAGCTGCCCTTCATCTCGGTGCTGACCGACCCGACCATGGGCGGCGTGTCGGCGTCGTTCGCCTTCATGGGTGACGTCGTGATCGCCGAGCCCAAGGCCCTGATCGGTTTTGCCGGCCCGCGCGTGATCGAGAACACCGTGCGCGAAAAGCTGCCGGAAGGCTTCCAGCGTTCCGAGTTCATCCTGACCAAGGGCGCGATTGACATGATCGTGGACCGTCGCAAGATGCGCGAAGAGATTGCGCACCTGCTCGCGCTGCTGCAGAACCAGGCGCCGGAAGTACTGGCCTGATTCACGCAGGCTGAGATTTGCTGAGTCACTCGCGCTGAAAGTTGCTGAGTGATCAAGCGGAAAGTCGCTGGGGTGAGGCAGGGATTTCGCAACGCATGCGTTGCGCCTGCTGAAGCGCCACGGCATGCATGCCGTGGCGTGGGCGAAACGCTGCCGTCCTGATCTGAATTTCATCGAGCTCACCCCGATCGCGCCGCGCTCTTCCCAACCGTTACCTCATGCAAGCCCCATCCACGCTGAACGACTGGCTAACCCGCCTGGAATCCCTGCACCCGAAGGCCATCGACATGGGCCTCGAGCGCGTGGCTGCAGTCTGGCAGCGCATGGGCGTGACGCTGGGTTGCCCGGTGATCACGGTCGGTGGCACCAATGGCAAGGGCTCGACTTGCGCGATGCTGGAATCCATCCTGCTGCAGGGCGGCTATCACGTCGGCCTGTACACATCGCCGCACCTGATCGATTTCAATGAGCGCGCCCGCATCGATGGCCGCATGGCCAGCGACCAGCAACTCGTCACCGCTTTCGAAGCCGTCGAGGCGGCGCGCGGCGACACCTCGCTGACCTATTTCGAATTCACCACGCTGGCGATCCTGAAGCTGTTCGCCGATGCGGGGCTCGATGCCGTGATTCTCGAAGTGGGGCTGGGCGGACGGCTGGATGCGGTCAATATCATCGATGCCGATGTCGCGATCGTCACCAGCGTCGACCTCGACCACATGGACTACCTCGGTGATACGCGCGAAAAGATCGGCGCCGAGAAGGCCGGCGTCTTCAGGTCGGGCAAGGTCGCGATCTGCAGCGACCCGCAACCGCCGCAATCGCTGCTGGACCATGCGCAGGCGATCGGCGCCGACCTGTGGCTGTTCGGGCGCGATTTCAATTACGCCGGCGATCGCCAGCAGTGGAACTACGGCGGTCGTGCAATGCGTCGCAATTCTCTCGCCTATCCCAGCCTGCGAGGTGCCAACCAGTTGCTCAATGCCAGCGCTGCGCTGGCGGCGCTGGAAGCGCTGCGCGACCGCCTGCCGCTGGGTGCGCAAGAGGTGCGTACCGGCCTCGTGCTGGTCGACCTGCCGGGGCGCTTCCAGGTGCTGCCGGGCCGTCCGTCCGTCATCCTCGACGTCGCGAAC
>JBDKLN010000047.1:0-6397 GCA_039806045.1 Pseudomonadota bacterium | reverse complement strand
CAAGCCGGTGCCGCTGACCGAGGAAGAAGCTGCGCCGGCTGCCGTGGCGGCGGGCGAAGGCAAGACCGACACGGCGGTCATCAAGCATTAATCATGATGAATCGTCATGCAGGCGGCTGATGCAGCGAGCGCATTGCTGCATGAGCCGATTCAATGACGAAAGAAAAAGCGCCCTGCGGGGCGCTTTTTTGATGCAGAATTTTTGGCGCGCAGCGATACACGATTGGCTGGACGGAGGCCGCACCTGCGCCACCCTGTTGGCTGTGGCGGATGTAGGATTTGGTCGGCAATGCCGGACAATCCATGAATGACAGGCACCAGATTTCCGATTCATTCTCGACAATTTCGATTGTCGGTTATCAGATTCGGTAAATTTCTTGACACTAATCTTTCCGGCTAGTCTAATACCCGCTGCAGAAAATTTTGAACAACATGTCCTGAGGGGATGTCAGTGAACAAAACTGAACTGATTGATGAAATCGCCAAGGCTGCGGATATTTCCAAAGCCTCCGCCAGCCGCGCACTCGAAGCCGTAATCGATACCGTGACGGCTACCCTGAAGCAGGATGGCTCGGTGACGCTGGCAGGTTTCGGCACCTTCTCGGTCAGCGCACGCGCTGAGCGTATCGGTCGTAACCCGCGCACCCGCGAGGAAATCAAGATCGAAGCGTCCAAGGTGCCGAAATTTAAGCCTGGCAAAGCTTTGAAAGATGCGCTAAACTAGCGGTTTTTCCGGCGTGGTGACAAACGCCGGGACAAGCTGGCTAGCGCAAGGCAGGCCACGGCAGCAGCAAAAGCAGTAGCGCAGCAGTCGGGGCAAACCAGAGCGGGTGCTTAGCTCAGTTGGTAGAGCGGCGCCCTTACAAGGCGTAGGTCGGGAGTTCGAGCCTCTCAGCACCCACCAACAGCCAGCATGTCGATGCAGTTTCAGGAGTGGTAGTTCAGTCGGTTAGAATACCGGCCTGTCACGCCGGGGGTCGCGGGTTCGAGTCCCGTCCACTCCGCCAAACCGAAAAAGGCGAACCCAGTGTTCGCCTTTTTTTTTTACATTTTCAAAATTACACATAGCGCCCCACAAAAGCGCTGGAGACCGAGTGCACCATGCTTGAATTCATCCGCACCCACCGTCGCCTGATGCAGTTCCTGCTTCTGCTGATTATTTTCCCGTCATTCGCATTCTTCGGCCTCGAGTCGTACACGCGCATGAGCAGCAAGGAAGGCGCGGTCGCCAAAGTCGCCGGCAAGGAAATCAGCCAGCGTGAATGGGATGCCGCGCACGCGCGCCAGCTTGACCGCTTCAAGCAGATGTTCGGCGACCAGTTCAACCCCGCCATGTTCGACACCCCGGATGCCCGCAACGGCACGCTGGAAAACCTGGTGGCCCAGCGCGCCCTGTCCAGCTATGTGATGGATAACCACCTGTCGGTGTCCGACGACACGCTGCGCAAGACCATTGCCGATATCGGCGGCCTGAAGAATGCCGATGGCAGCTTCGACAAGGACCGTTATAAGCAGCTGCTGGCAGCGCAAGGCCTGACCGCCGAGAAATTCGAGGCCAGCCTGCGCCATGACCTCGCTATCCAGCAGGTCAACGCGGTCATCCAGGGCACCGCCTTTGTGCCGAAGGCCGTGGCACAGCGCATCTCGTCGCTGAACCAGCAAAAGCGCGAAGTGCAGGAACTGTCGCTGGCCGTGGCCGACTTCAAATCGCAAGTGAAGGTCACCGATGCGATGCTGCAGGCTTATTACGATGACCATGCGGCGCAATTCGAAGTGCCCGAAATGGTCAAGGCCGAGTACCTCGTGCTGGCCGCACCGGTGGTCGAGCAGCAAGTGCATGTCAGCGATGCCGACATCAAGCAGTACTATGACCAGAACATCGCACGCTACAAGACCGACGAACAGCGTCGCGCCAGCCACATCCTGATCAAGGCCGACAAGGCGGCCACGGCGGCAGAAAAAGCGGCGGCCAGGGCCAAGGCTGACAAGCTGCTCGAGCAGGTAAAGAAGGCGCCGAATGACTTTGCCAAGCTGGCCAAGGAAAATTCGCAGGATCCGGGCTCGGCCGAGCGCGGCGGCGACCTCGATTTCTTCGGCAAGGGCATGATGGTCAAGCCTTTTGAAGACGCGGCGTATGCGCTGAAAGAAGGCGAAATCAGCGGTGTCGTCGAATCCGACTTCGGCTTCCACATCATCAAGCTGACCGGCATCAAGGCTGCGGCGACTCGTCCGCTGGCGGACGTCAAAGCCAATATCGATGACGAGATCCGCCGCAACGAAGCCGGCAAGAAGTTCGCGGCGATGGCCGAGACCTTCACCAACATGGTGTACGAGCAGCCGGACAGCCTGAAGCCGGTGGCCGACAAACTGGGCCTGAAGATCGAAGTGGTCGAGCGCCTGATGCGCAAGCCCAACCAGTCACTGCCCAAGCAAGCGTCGTACAACCAGCCGAAATTCCTGTCGGCGATCTTTGCCGATGACGCGCTGAAGAACAAGCACAACACCGAAGCCGTTGAAGTCGGCCCCGGCATCCTGATCGCCGGCCACGTGCTGGAGTACAAGCCGGTCAGCAAGATTCCGCTGTCCGAAGTCAAGAGCATCATCGAGGGCCAGGTGGTGTCGGCCGAAGCCGAGAAGCTGGCCAAGGCTGCCGGTGAGAAAAAACTGGCTGAACTGAAAGCCGGCGGCACTGCCGAGTTCGGCGCAGCGAAGACGGTGTCGCGCTCCAACTTCAATGGCGTTTCCGGTCCCGCCGTTGCCGCGCTGATGAAGGCGGATGCGAACAAGCTGCCGTCCTATGTCGGCGTGCCGACCCCGGGCAAGGGCTACAGCATCTACCGCATCAATGCGGTCGACAACGTGGTGGCCGACGAAGAGGCCGTGAAGGCCGAGAAGCAGCAGGTCGAGGAATTCCTCGCGTCGCAAGAGATGGCGGCTTACCTGGCCGTGGTCAAGAAGCGTGCGAAGGCCGAAATCCTGAAGCCGGTCGCAGCAGCCAAACCGGCGGCAGCGCCGGGTGCACCGGCAACCGCCATCAAGTAAATACCGGCCGGCCCCGGTCAGCGCGCCTGGCCAATACCCGCGGCGGCAGCACAGAAGCCCGTTCCATTGGACGGGCTTTTTTCTTGCCTGCCAGCCGCGCAGGATTTTAAGAAATTCTGAAATTTTCCCGGCAATGCGCCGGGACAGATTTCATCAAGCGATGAAATTGTTTGCTGTTGTGAAAACTGTGCGACTGCGGGGTAATTCCGCATCACCCTCAGACTTATCGATAAAAGCATGCAGAAAGTGCGATTTTGCGGTGCAAGATAGGGGATTTATCGATTTCATGGCATAAGCCTTGCCTACTCTCCGTTCCATCTGCGGCACAGCAGATATGACAACCATCTGAACCAACGGGGAGACAACATGGCTTTACTCGAAAGAAGCGAGTGGTACGACCTGGCCCGATCGACCAACTGGACGCCCAGTTACGTCACCGACGGCGAACTGTTCCCGGACGTGATGACGGGCGCGCGCGGCGTGCCTGCCGAACAATGGGAAGGCTATGACGAGCCGTACAAGGTGTCGTACTCGGAGTACGTTCGCGTGCAGCGCGAGAAAGACGCGGGCGCCTATTCGGTGAAGGCCGCGCTGGAGCGCAGCCAGATGTTCGAGGATGCCGACCCGGGCTGGCTGTCGATCCTGAAAGCGCACTACGGCGCCATCGCCCTCGGCGAATATGCAGCGATGAGCGCCGAAGCCCGCATGGTGCGTTTCGGCCGCGCGCCCGGCATGCGCAACATGGCGACCTTCGGCATGATGGATGAAAACCGCCACGGCCAGATCCAGCTGTATTTCCCGCATGAGCATTGCAAGAAAGATCGCCAGTTCGACTGGGCGCACAAGGCGTACCACACCAACGAGTGGGGCGCGATCGCAGCCCGCCATACCTTCGACGACCTGTTCATGGCGCGCAGCGCGACCGAGATCGCGGTCATGCTCACGTTCGCGTTCGAAACCGGCTTCACCAACATGCAGTTCCTCGGCCTCGCCGCCGATGCGGCGGAGGCGGGCGACTATACCTTCTCCAGCCTGATCTCCAGCATCCAGACCGACGAATCGCGCCACGCGCAGATCGGTGCGCCGGCACTGCAGATCCTGATCGAGAACGGCAAGAAGGCCGAAGCGCAGAAACTGGTGGATATCGCCATCGCGCGTGCCTGGCGTATCTTCGCCGTGCTGACCGGCCCGTCGATGGATTACTACACGCCGCTCGACCATCGCAAGCAGTCGTTCAAGGAGTTCATGCAGGAGTGGATCGTCGGCCAGTTCGAGCGCTCGCTGATCGATATGGGCCTGTCGCTGCCGTGGTACTGGAACCAGATGGTCGATGAATTCGATTACCAGCACCATGCGTATCACCTCGGCATCTGGTTCTGGCGTCCGACCGTCTGGTGGAATCCGGCGGCCGGCATGACGCCCGACTGCCGCGACTGGCTCGAAGAAAAGTACCCGGGCTGGAACGACACCTTCGGCAAGTGCTGGGATGTCATCATCGACAACCTGCTGGCCGGTCGCCCCGAGCTGACCGTGCCCGAGACCCTGCCCATCGTCTGCAACATGAGCCAGATCCCGATCTGCGCGATCCCGGGCAACCGCTGGAAGGTGCAGGACCATCCGCTCGACTTCGAAGGACGCACCTACCACTTCAACTCCGACATCGACCGCTGGGTATTCCAGCAAGACCCGGTGCGTTACCGCGACCACATGACCCTGGTCGATCGCTTCCTCGCGGGCCAGATCCAGCCGATGAACCTGATGGGCGCGCTGCAGTACATGAACCTGGCGCCGGGCGAAATCGGTGACGACGCGCACAACTACGCATGGGTCGAGCGCTATCGCAACCAGCCTTACCAGCGCAAGGCTGCGTGACCTGCCAACGATAACGGAAACGGAGATCATCCCATGGCACTGTATCCCCTGATTTCAAACTTCCAGCATGACTTCGTGCTGCAGCTGCTCGCGGTCGATACCGAGAACACGATGGACGAAGTGGCTGCGGCCGCCGCCCATCATTCGGTCGGCCGGCGTGTGGCGCCACAACCGGGCAAGGTGATCCGCGTGCGCCGGCAAGGCGATACCGATTTCATCGCGCGCGACACCAAGCTGATCGACGCCGGCATCAAGCCGATGGAGTGCGTCGAGTTCATCTTCACCGATCCGAACTGAGGCGAGCGATGGCCTATGTAAAAGCCTGCGACGCCGACGAACTGTGGGAAGGCGACATGGTCGAGGTCGAGGTCAATGACCATGTCGTCGTGCTTGTCTGGCCCAACGGCGGCGAGATCCATGCCTATCAGGGCATCTGCCCGCACCAGGACATTCCGCTGGCCGAGGGAAAGTTCGACGGTCGCGTGTTGATGTGCCGTGCGCACCAGTGGACCTTCGACGCCAATACCGGCTCGGGCATCAACCCCGGCAACTGCAAGCTGGCCCGCTATCCGGTGAAAGTGGATGGCGACACCATCTTTGTCGATACCGAGGGCGTGGAAGCGCTCTTCGCGCAATGACACCAAGGAGACACCATGACTGTGGACACACGAACTGCAGCTGAAGCGTATAAAAACAACCGGGTCGGACCGGTCTTGCGCACCAGCGACATCACCGAGGCCGTCATTGAAGCCGCACACGATGACAACCCCGGCAAGACCATACGCGTGGACGACAAGATCGCGTATGTCCGCATCGATACGGATGGCGAACTGATCCTGCGCCGTGAGACGCTGGAGCGCACGCTGGGTCGCCCGTTCCGCATGGCGGAGCTGGAAGTGAACCTCGGTTCCTTCGCCGGTCGCATCGAGACCAACAACGACTACGTTCGCTTCTATTACGAAAAATCGATCTGAGGAAGCCCGACCATGACGCAACCAGAAATCCTGAAGCCGCTGAAGACCTGGAGCCATCTCGCAGGCCAGCGCCGCAAGCCGAGCGAATATGAAATCGTCTCGACCAACCTGCACTACACGACCAACAACCCGGATGCGCCGTTCGAGCTGGACCCGAACTTCCCGCTGGCGACCTGGTTCAAGCAGTATCGCAATGCCAGCCCGCTGAAGCATGCGGACTGGAATGCGTTCCGCGATCCGGACGAAATTGTCTACCGTACCTACAACATGATGCAGGATGGCCAGGAGACCTATGTGAATGGGCTGCTGGACCAGATGTCCGAGCGCGGCCATGACGCGATGCTCGAGCGCACCTGGGCCGGTTCGCTGGCGCGGCTGTATGCACCGTCGCGCTACCTGTTCCATGCGCTGCAGATGGCCTCGGCCTACCTGAGCCAGATGGCGCCGGCGTCAACCATCTCCAACTGCGCGACTTACCAGACCGCTGATTCGCTGCGCTGGCTGACGCA